>NZ_JADYXO010000030.1:0-39784 GCF_015864295.1 Pseudoalteromonas sp. NZS127_1
TTAGAACTCAATCTGTACGAGTGCCCACACAGATGATTGCTTTATATTGTTAAAGAACGTTTTGAGTCGCTTTAGCGCCTCAAGGGATGCGAATAATACACCCTTTATTTTTCGAGTCAACACTTAGTTTTAAACTTTCTTTTTAGAAGATTTAAAACCGAAGTTTTATTTAACTCTCTGAGTTGTTCGTGCCTCGCTATGCGTTGGCGTTTCCTGTCTCAGTGGGGTCGCATTATAGGGAGATTCGAGCGGGGGTCAATGTTTTATTTCAGCTTTTTGACAATTAAATGAATTTAGTATGAAAGCTATACAAATAAAGGGCTGCAGAGCTTTATTTGCCTATTAAACAACCAACATATGAGCAGTTAAACTATGTGCATACATAAAACTACAATATTAGGTGCGTTAGGCTAAGCCAACTACAGTTTTTAGTTGGCGTTTAATAAAGTCTTACGTATGCCGTTAATTAAAAACTATAATTAAAGCCTGCGTAATAGCGTCGTCCTGAATAGCTTGAATTAAGTAACCGTGCATCTGTATCATCACCTAAACGCGTTACCGATTCCGACTTAGTTAAATTAATAACAGCAGCTGTTAAGCTTAGCCCTTCATACAAATTAACCGATGCATTAACATCAACCTGTTCGTACGGATCTTGATATACATTTAAACCACTATTAAGGCCTAATACTGTCTCCCCTCGTTTGTTATATGAAGCGCGCACATTAAAAGCGTCACCTTCATAATAAACAGAGGTGTTGTACTGATACTTTGCACTGCCTATTAATGCCGATTGACCAAACTCTTTACCATTTACGGTTACATCTGCTTTGTTAGTTTTGTTATAAGTGTAGTTTGCGTAAAAACCAAAACCATTATCAAACGCATGCTGAATAAATACTTCCGCGCCTTTAGATATTGCATCGGTACCATTACCTACAGTGCTATACGGAGCTATATTAATAGTATCTGCATCAACTATATTATTTTTACCGGCAAAGCTTTGCTCTGCATCTATTATTAGTGGCACAACAAAGTTATCTACTTTCTTATGAAAAAGTGCCAATCCAACCGCAGAACCCTTTGCATAATAATACTCAATAGATAAATCAGCTTGCACCGATTCAAATGGCTTCAAGTTTTTATTACCACCACTGCCGCTAAAACCTGGCTGTTCATTAAATGCAGCTCTATCATTTGCCCATTCATCCGATACAAACGTAATACGCTGCTGCGCACCTAAATCGCTGTAATCAGGACGAGACATTACTTTTGCTATTGCCCCACGAATAACTAAATCGTCAGTTGCATCCCACGCTATATTAAAGCTTGGTAGTATTTGAGTGTCTTCGTTTTGCTGAGTGACTAATTGATAGTCTTCTACAAAGCGTGCATCACCAGTTACTAGCTCGCCTGTTTCATCATTTGTGTGATCTAATTGGTAGGTATATAAGTCGGTAGATGAAGTAAATGTTTTTGTTTGCACAACACGCACGCCAAAATTACCTCTTACTTCACTAAATTCAAAATCGCCTTGTATATAAAAAGCAGATATCTTCTCTTCAATGTCGTAAACAAAGTTATCTTCAATGCGTGTATAAGGTACATAGTTAGCAGTGACCATATCGCGGTATTTGTCCCAGTCGATACTTGGCATTTGGTTTATATCAAAACCCCCTACTATATTACTCTCACTTGTAAATACATTTTGAGCTAATGGCATTCCACCATTCCATTGGTAGCTATCAAAACGAGTAATACCTTGCTCGCTTGCTTCGCCCGCAGCAATATCAAAATTAGGATCTAAAAAGAAGGTGTTACCAGTTTCACGATGAAGCGTGGAGTTACGGTATTTAACACCGGTTCTAATTGTTTTTAAAAAGCCCCAATCAACATAAAAATCCACATCAGCTTGGTAATAATCTTCTTCTAACTCACTGCGTACAAAACTTGAGTTTGAAGAGCCCGCATCACGACCGCCTCCAATTCCATTTTGCAAGTTAGCTAGTGTATTTGGGTCAATATTAAGTGACACATTATTTTGGTTGAGTGACCAGCCTGCCATTTGAGCAGCATTTTGAATAGCAGTGGCGTTTTCGCCCGCGTTTGAGCTTTTATATGCAGCTTCCCAGCTTTCTTCCGGCCCCCCTTCTGATTTTGTATTACCCACGACAAAGCGCGCTTTAAAATTATCGCCTTCATAAGTTAAATTAAAATCAAAGGTATCGGAGGTGGATTCTTCACGTACATAACTGCCGCGCATCCATGGAAACTGCATATCACTTTCAATACCGCTTGCCATCGCATCGTATTGCATACCTGTAACAATAGCGCCCGACTCATCAAGATTTACATCAGTTAAAAAATCAGAATTTAAAGACCACTCAGGTATATCAATCACAGATTCAGTTCTGTCTTGGCCGAGTGTAAAGCCAAAGTAATTAAATCCAAGCTCTAAACGATTTGTTGGTCGCCACTGTGTACTAACTTGAATTCCTTCGCGCTCACGTTTTTCGTTAAGAACTGAGCCTCGCACAACTTGTGGAAACCAAATACCATCGTAACTGTTGCCGTTTGCATCATTAATAGTATCCCAACCATTATTGTTATTAACTGCGTTACCATTTATATCTGTAGGTTGTCCACCGCCAGTGTAGCGCCATACATTTGCATCAGTTCCTCCCGAAAGTGTCCTGTTTGTTCGTTCCTGATAGGTATAGCCAACTAATACACCAAAGTTTTCGTTGTCGTTTTTCCATGAATATAAACCCGTAAACTGCGGTTCGTACTCTTTTGTAACATCAGCGTAAGTACTCTCTACATTAAATACACCTGAGTTTGCATCCATACTCAAAGGCTTTCGGCTATGCATTAATACAGTACCACCAACCCCTCCTTCATCTAAGCGTGCCTCTGGCGATTTATAAACCTCTACACTTTCAATCATCGAAGACGGTAACAAAGCATAATCAAACGAACGCGAAGGCTCTCCCGGAGAAGACGCAATAAAATTACCATTAAGCTGTGTAAAAGTTAGCGCCGACGACAAACCACGAATACTGACTGATGAACCTTCTCCGCCGTCACGCTCAATTACCACACCAGGTACACGCTGAAGAGAGTCCGCAACGTTTTTATCAGGGAACTTCCCAATGTCTTCCGCTGTAATTGCATCAACCACTGAGCCAGACATGCGTTTTACATCTAAGTTTTCGGCCATACTTGAACGGATGCCACGTACCTCTATTACTTCCATATCTTTTGTGTGCTGCGAGTTTTCGTTTTCTTGCGCTGCAAAAGCACACGTAGAACCCAAAGCAGAAAAAATTGATACATAAAGTGATGACTTACAAAACGTTGAAAAAGGGAAAGGGTATATACTTGCTACTATCATGTGAGAGGCTGTTCCATTTAAATCTGCTCATAAAACTAAAGCGAGAAGTTAGTCCTTTTACGCAAATTATTCACGTAATGGCAAAAATTGTTCCCAATTCTACACAGCCAAACTTAACCGTTTGTTAACCAACAATATTAAATTAAATAAACGTCTCTTTTAACTGTATTTATACCTATTAAATGAAAGTTAAAACCCAGCCCACACATCAAATCCGCTCTCAATTAACAAACTAAGAGCGGCTTTGTGGTATTTAATAGCTTAATGAAATAATTACAGTGCAAAAATCATCATAAAGTGTATACAAAAAAACGAAGGGGATAATTAGATGTGGTAGTCAGCAGTTTATACTTTAAAAAGCAAAACTGCCGGATGATATTTGAAAGAAGTAACAATTGCTAAATAGCGCTTGGTTAATCAAGCGTAGCAATAACCACTGAAAGCTCGAGTAATGTCGGCTTTCCACCATAATAATTGGTATCTATATGATAGCTATTACCCACCCAGAAAGGTGCTTTAGTTGAGTTATGTCCATGTATTGAAAAGTCGACTCCATGACTTTTAACTACCTTATTTTGTTTAACTACTTCGCGATCCCACAATAGAGATTGCACAATCACCGATTTATCATCAGGGTAATTTTCCCAATCCCACGATTGGGCAAATGTATGAGACAACCCAATTTTATAACCACGATATTCAAGTACTATCGAAAGAGGCTTAGTTAGTAACTCATCGCACATAACATTGAGCTTTTCACTCGATACCGACTTGTGCCAATTGCCACCATTGTCAGTCCATAATTTAAAAGCCGCTTCATCATTACTTAATAATGATTCCAACATTAAATGCTCATGATTACCTAATATCATACATGCCCTAATGGCTTGTAAGTATGTGAATAAGTCATATGTTTTATCCCCGCGATCAACAAAATCGCCTAGGCAAAACAAAGTATCTCTTTCAGGGGTAAAATTTACGTTATTAAGTGCGTTTTTTAAGGCCGGTAAATCACCATCAAGATCGCCAATTACAAACACTCGGCACTCATCATTAATAAATATTGCTTGTTTTGAAGATACAGCCTGAATAGCGTTAATACCTATATGCAAAATAGACTCCTATAGAATGCAATCTAAAACTTAGATTAATACTTGAGTTTATAAAGCCTTAAGGTAACACAATATAATTGATAATTAATGAAGGTAATAAAATTTGATTGAAACTAAAAATGCATGACAGCGGACTTTAACTACAAGCTAAATAAGTAATGTAGATAGTTTTTAGCCAATAGTAAAAAGCGGCTTAGCAAAATACCTGAACAAGTTATAAGTTCGTTAGCAGCACAAACTTATCAGCCAGCTCATCTAAACTTTCACGCTTATTAGGATCGGGCTTTATACAGTCAATAGGGCAAACACTTACACAAGTAGGTTTATCATAATGCCCTACACACTCAGTACATTTACTTGCATCTATTTGGTATATTTTAGCGCCCATATAGATAGCCTCATTAGGGCACTCTGGGTCACACATATCGCAGTTAATGCATTTGTTATTTATGAGTAGAGCCATTTTCTAGCCTTTTCAATTAAAGTTCATATAAAACAAAAAATGAAAAAATAGAACATTTACTGCTTTATTTTAAATTATATGATTAACAGCGTTAAATTATGCATTTTATTGACTTTTTCTTTGTTGATCTTTATCAATAAAAACTTCTGGCTTCTCTAATGAAATTCTAAAGCGTCGCTGTTAATATTGCCTACATCCTAAACAATAAAGTAGTTCTGATGGCAGCTAATTATTCTCTCGATGATTTACGTTACTTTTGCACCATAGTAAAACTAGGTAGCTTTAAAAAAGCATCAATAAGCCTTGATATTTCACTATCAACTTTGAGCCGTAGAATACGTTTATTAGAGCAAGCTCTGCAATTAACGTTACTAAATCGAGATGCCCATCGAGTTACACTTACGCATACTGGCGAATTATATTACGATCGCTATCGTAAACTGTTTGATGAAGTAGAGTGTATTGAGCAAGCACTTTGTGATGAGAAAGACCAACCTAAAGGGAAAATTAGGATCTGTGCACCCATTTACATGGGTAAACATTTTTTAAGTGCTATTTTTTGTGATTTTTTACTGCAGTATCCCGATATTCAACTAGATTTACGCTTTTCAAATAACCTTATTGATATTGAAAAAGAAGGGATTGATATAGCGTTTAGAGTAAGAAATCCTGCCATTGATAATTGGGTTATTAGGGAGCTTAAGCTTACTCACAATATATTATGTACTCACTTAAATCATGATTATCAATCCATCACTCATCCTAAGCAATTAGAAGAGCAACCAAAAATTACGTGCGTTGGGTTGGTACCGTGGCAATTAAAAAATCAGCACACGAACGAGGAATATAGCTTCAACCCAAACACACATGTTCGATTGGAAGTTGATGAAATTCAAATGATGAAACAAGCCGTTGAGTCTGGCGTAGGTATTAGCTACATCCCTGATTATATAGCATTACCACTTATTAAAGCAGGAAAGCTTAAACACATTCTTCCTGACTGGCAAAGTAAAGGGCAGCCATTTTCTATGCTTTATCGCGACAGAAAACAAATCCCTTATCGAGTGCGATTACTTATAGAGCATGCACTGCAACACTTTACTAAAATGTAGCAGTGTAGGCTTTTCACAGCAAAGTAATTAAGCTAATTCATCTTTTAAAAACTAAGCCTTAGTACGATTACACCTAAAAATGCCGTTGTTAATCCTATAACTTCTTGCCGTGTAAAAGACTCTTTTAGAATGATGCGTGAGTACAACAAAATAATTAAAATATTCATACCTGAAATCGCTGAAACTAGCCCTGTATTACCAATAGCAAAAGCCGATATTATTGCAACCATGCCAGCCACATTAGTTAAACCAATAAGTAACCCGCACGAAAATGTTTTACCGGCAGACCAATACGCTTGAGAAGAGCCTTGCTCTGCTAGCATTTTTTTACGCTTTACTAACCAACTAACGGCAAAAAGAAAGCTACCAAACCCAAACATAGACGTTAAAGTTGCAAACGTATCCGCCTCAAGAAGCGTTGATTGCTTACCCATTAAATCATTAAATGCAAAGGACAGTGCCGCGAGTAATCCCCATTGCGCGCCTTGTAAGTTACTTAATGAGATATCGCTGGAGTAGCGAATAATATAAAGGCCGCCAAAAATAATAAAAAAGCCGATTAATTGAATAACAGTTAAGGTTTCTTGCCATAATAAAAAGGCAAATAAAAGCACAAATAAAGGCGTTAACCCCGACAGAATACTAATTAAAGACGCTTTCCCAACCGAAAACCCCTTGTGTAAAAACCCATTAGCCGCAAAAGATCCAAAACCTAAAGCGAGTCCAACAGTAATGTCAGCCCAGCCGTACCATGTGTGCTCAAACACCACAGTACCTAGCGCACTAATTATAAATCCCACAAAAAAAACACCGAATAATAATAGATTACGATTAATCTTTTTTTGTGACGTCCATTGGTACATTATTCCTCGCGCACCAAAAAAAACAGTGGCGAGTAATGCAAAAATTATCCACATATAAGTGAGACCCTTTATAATTTACTTTGATAAACCCGAATAAAAAGTGGTTATTTAACATTGTTGAATGGAGTAACTATTACATAAAGGTTCAGCAGTAAAGCACGTAGCCACTACAAGAGCGTTACCCGATACCTAGCTTCTACTCTATAAAATAAGCAGCTTAGGCTTCACATAATAAAATACTAGCCACACAATTACACTTTAATAAACAACAACACCAGTATATTTAATCTATAAATATTATAAATAGGCATAAGTGGCACTATAGATCCCATAAATAGCACTTAACTATTTAGTCGCTTAGCTTCAATCAAATAGTGAGCAACTAACACACAGAAATAACAACAATTTAGTGAAAAAACGAATTTATAAAAACATAAAAAAAACAGTTTTAAACTGTCATTTTATCGCCAATATATTTTTAACCTAAAACTCAATTGACTTTATTTTTAAACTCAATATGATTGATTTAAACAAAGAGGATAATATGTTTACTTTAATCACATATCTGCTAAAAACAAATACCACCTTCGGAATTTAAGCCGAGTGTAACCCTTACACTCGGCAGTTACACTGTACCTTTATATATTTAAATTCGATTTAGTTTTTGTGGGGATTAGTCCGTGCTTTCTTTTCTGTTCGAGCGTAAAAAATCTTTCCTGTCTAAAAATGACTTCACAGACGCAGCGGTACTATTACAACCGTTAAAGCTTGCGTATTTACTACAAGAAGTCGAGTATTCACAGCGGCCTTGGTCAAAATTCAATCCGCATGTACAAATTAATAGCACGGTGGTTATTAAAAATATAACCACCGGTTTTAAGCGCCGTATAACTTTAGTGCCTCCAAACCAACGAAGGCACTTTATTAATGACGTATCATTTCACTCTCCTCTTGGGGTCGCTCTTTTAGGGCATAAAATAAATCATATTATTGAATATAAAGAAGCTGGGGAATCCCACCTTTGGGAAATAATAGCCATTAATATTAAGGAGGAAATATAGAGTAAATTATTTCAATTTTTATTTATTAATTTTATATATTTAATTGGAGTTATTTGTAATGAGTAAAGAAAAACCTAAAAAACATGCAAGCAAAACATTAAAACAAAAACGTAAAGAGCGAAGAGATAAGCTAAAGCAGCTTGAAAAATAATTAATATTATTTTAAATAAAGTCGCAAACTCGGGGTTTTTATAACCCCGAGTTTTTTGAAAAAACTATATTCAGCTGTAGCTAAACAGCTTGTTTAAATGGATTACGAGTATCTTGGTGTTCCTCAAGATTACGCATTAAAATAGCATGCGCTAAGTTAATGTCTTCATCTAGCAGTATTTTTACAATGTGACCGGAGCCTTTAGCATCGCTAATACTTTCGCCCTTTTTGTTTTCCATATATTCAAGCTTAAAAGTAAAGTTACCTTGTGGTGTCATAAGCTCTAAAGAGTGGCCTGTACAAAATTTATTTTTAACGTCTATTTCAACTAATCCATTTTCGCAGCGCCCAAGTACTTCACCCACAAATTGCTGTTTAGTTGATACCGAATGACCGTACTCATAGTTTTGATAATCTTGATGAGCGTGGCGTTTTAAAAAGCCTTCGGTATAACCACGATGCGCTAAATTCTCAAGCGTTTTAAATAAGTTAGTATCAAATGGTTTACCCGCAGCTGCGTCGTCTATTGCTTTGCGATAAACTTGTGCTGTGCGCGCTACATAATAAAATGACTTAGTACGCCCTTCTATTTTTAAACTATGTACACCCATTTTTGTTAACTGCTCTACGTATTGCACTGCGCGTAAATCTTTTGAGTTCATAATATACGTGCCGTGTTCATCCTCAAACGCAGGCATATACTCACCAGGGCGACCTTGTTCCTCTAGCATAAATACATCGTTACTTGGCGCGCCTTCACCCAGTGTAGGAATAACCTGTTTTGGGTCAATTTTATGCACCATTTCGCCGGTTTCATTTTCAACCCCAGGTTTTACATCATAATCCCATCTACATGCATTAGTACACGTGCCTTGATTTGGGTCGCGCTTATTTATATAACCAGAGAGTAAACAACGTCCTGAATACGCCATACATAGTGCACCATGTACAAATACCTCAAGTTCGGTGTCTGGGCAGAATGTGCGTATTTCGGTTATTTCTTCGAGCGACAGCTCCCGCGATAAAATAACGCGTTCAATTCCCTGCTTTGCCCAAAATTGTACACTCGCGTAATTTACCGCATTTGCTTGTACCGATAAGTGAATTGGCATGGCTGGCCATTTTTCACGAACAAGCATAATCAAACCAGGGTCTGACATAATCAGCGCATCGGGCAGCATCGCAATAACAGGTTCTATATCACGTAAATACGATTTAACTTTGGCATTATGCGGCGCAATATTAGACACCACATAAAACTTTTTATTTTGCGCATGGGCTTCACTAATGCCGACTTGCAGAGTGTCTAGGTCAAACTCATTATTACGTACACGCAAGCTATAACGAGGCTGCCCCGCATAAACCGCATCTGCGCCATAAGCAAACGCATAGCGCATGTTTTTTAAACTGCCTGCGGGGCATAGTAATTCAGGAATAAAAGGCATTGAAGAAATAACGGGTGACATGTGCGCTCCATACATCAAACTGGGTTTAAGCCAGTTGCATAAGTAGTTAACCTGAACTCTGAAAAATAAATCTATCCCAAGCAGAATTCAGATTAGTCATTAACAAATAAGTAAACAGAAGCGCGGCAGTATAAATGCGGTCAATAATTTGTATTTGATCGAGATCACAAAACGACAACCAAACTGGTTTTTAATAAAATTAGGATTTTTCACTTAAAACGCGTATAATTCGCGCCCGTTAATATTCACACTTTTACTTAAAATTATTGGAGCATAAAGATGGCTTTAGAACGTACTTTTTCAATCGTAAAACCTGATGCAGTTGCTAAAAACCACATTGGCGCTATCTACAACCGTTTCGAATCTGCTGGCCTTAAAATCGTTGCAGCTAAAATGGTTCACCTTTCACAAGAGAAAGCTGAAGGTTTCTACGCTGAACATAGCGAACGTCCTTTCTTCGGTGCTTTAGTATCTTTCATGACATCTGGTCCAGTAATGGTTACAGTTCTTGAAGGCGAAAACGCTGTTCTTAAAAACCGTGAAATCATGGGTGCTACTAACCCTGCTGAAGCACTAGCTGGTACTTTACGTGCAGACTACGCTGATAGCATCGACGAAAATGCTGTTCACGGTTCTGACGCTGTTGAATCTGCTGCTCGCGAAATCGCGTACTTCTTCGCTGACGAAGAGCTTTGTTCACGTACTCGTTAATTCGAATTCGTTAACATATTGAAAAGGGCTTTCGGGCCCTTTTTTAGTCATTACGTAAAGTATTAATCAGAAACTCATGATGTTTTACTTAATGATTAAAGTGAGTGAATTGTGTACAATTCGTCCTCGTAAATTTTATCTCCACCGTCACCGATTGAGGTTGTTTCATGACCGAGCAAAAAAAGATTAACTTATTAGATTTAAACCGAGAAGCAATGCGCGAGCTATTTGCATCGTTCGGTGAAAAGCCGTTTCGTAGTGACCAGGTGATGAAATGGATTTATCATTTTGGCGTAGATAACTTCGACGATATGAGCAACGTAAACAAAAAGCTTAAAGAAAAACTTAAAGCTGAGTGCGAAATTGTAGCGCCAGAAATCACTGTGCGCCAACAAGCAAGCGACGGTACTATTAAGTACGCACTTATTCTGGAAGGCGGCCAAGAAGTAGAAGCCGTTTGGATCCCTGAAAAAGAGCGCGCTACGTTATGTGTATCATCACAAGTGGGTTGTGCTCTTGAATGTACTTTTTGTTCTACTGCTCAACAAGGCTTTAACCGTAACTTAAAAGTATCTGAAATTATTGGTCAAGTTTGGCGTGTAGCTAAAGATATAGGCCTTGATGGTCATAGCGAAAAGCGCCCAGTAACTAACGTTGTAATGATGGGTATGGGCGAGCCTTTACTTAATCTTAAAAACGTAGTGCCAGCAATGGAACTAATGATGGACGATTGGGGCTTTGGTTTATCTAAGCGCCGCGTAACATTAAGTACTTCAGGCGTTGTACCTGCTCTTGATTTACTAAAAGAGAAAATTGACGTAGCACTGGCTATTTCACTTCACGCACCCGATAACGCACTGCGTGACATTTTAGTGCCAGTTAATAAAAAGTACCCTATTGAAGAATTTTTAGCCTCGTGTCGTCGTTATATCGATGGCTCAAAAGCAAATAAAGATGTAACGGTTGAATACGTTATGCTTAACGGTATTAACGACAGCACCGATCAGGCGCATGCATTAGTGCAAACGTTAAAAGGCACACCTTGTAAGGTAAACCTTATTCCGTTTAACCCGTTTCCGGGTAATGAATACACGCGCTCAAGCAATAGCCGTATTGACCGTTTTTCAAAAGTATTACAAGCAGCAGGCGTTACCTGTATTGTGCGCCGAACTCGCGGTGACGATATTGACGCTGCTTGCGGACAGTTAGTAGGTGATGTAGTTGACCGTACTAAACGTTTAGCTAAAAAGAAAATGCGTGACGATAACGCAATTAGCGTTAATATCCACCAAGCATAATCTGTAACCACCCTATGTTAATTAGTCATGTAGGGTGGTTAAGTTGTTTATTTTTAAATAAATGATGCAACAACAAAGGTTTTAGGTAAGATAGGCGCCATGGACTAAAAATAAAGAGATAAGGTAATGCGATCTATACTTGCTATAACACTATCAACACTTGCCTTAAGTGGCTGTGTTAGCGAAAGTAGTTATAACGGCAGTAATAAGCCCGTCGTCGAAAATAAAATTAATAATACTGGCGCAGCACGAACACGAATTGCTTTAGCCCTACAGTATTTAAAAACGGGTAATAACTCTCAAGCCAAATACAATTTAGAACGTGCAGCTGCATTTGCTCCTGACCTACCTGAAGTACATTACTCTCTTGCTTATTACTATCAACAAGTAGGCGAAAACCCGCTAGCTGATAAAGCCTACCAAAAAGCACTCGAAATAAAGCCTGACGATCCTAATACCCTTAATAACTACGGCGTGTTTTTATGTGGTATTGATGAATACGATCGTGCAACTGATCAATTTTTAAAAGCCATTGAAGTACCAAGTTATATTCGCGTTGCCGAAAGTTACGAAAATTTAGCCTTGTGTGCTATTGAATTTGATGATTTTGAAAATGCAGAAAGTTACTTTCAACAGGCACTTAATCACAGCTCTCAGCGTACATCTACGTTAATTAGTTTAGCAGCGCTGTATTACGCAAAAAGTGACTTATACAAAGCCAGTGAACTTTTAAAACGCTACGAAAGCACAGGTCGAGTATCTTCTCGCGCATTAATGCTTAGCTACCTTGTAAAAAACAGAATGGGCAGAATAGAAGAGGCTGAAAAAATTTCCAGCACTATCTTACAAACTTACTCTAGCAGTAACGAAGCCTATGCATTAAAAGAGAAAAGAACACGTTTTAATGAGTTTGAAATACTGCGAGAAAAATACCGTAAAGCGCAGTTAAAAGAACTAAAAAATGACGAAAGCGGCGCGCACGTTAGTTCAAAACCAAAAATAAAAGTAATCAGAAAGAAACGTTCACCACAAGACGGTTCAACAAGCTTGGTAACAAACGACGAGCAAAAAACAGATAAAAAGCTCGCAATAGCAAATAACCAAGATTTAAATCCAGTTATAGTAAGAGAAAAGCAAGCTAAGACGGTAAAAAACACGGTCAGTAAGCAAGCCGATGAAGCAACCGTAATAGCAAAACAAATAACAACTCAAAAAGAAGATGCTCCTAAAGTCGTCGCGCCAAGCAACCCTACCGATACATCGGCTGTTATGCTTGCACTTACTACTAAGCACGACTCTGCAGATTCCGTAGTAGCTGCACCTAAAAAAGCTAAGCCCGTTTACGAACCTCAAAAAGAAGTTATAGCAACAAAACAACCAGCTAAAGCCGATGACGAAGTTACAATAATTTCGTTTGGCGCACCTAAAACAGGCCAGTTTAATTCGCAGCAAACTAGTAACTATAGTAATTCAGTTCCTGCAGTTACCGCTCAAAAAAATAGTAGTGACGTGGTATTCTACGAAGCGACTAAAAATACAACTGTATTTAAAAATAGCAGCTATCAAAATGATGCAGATATTGAATTTAAAAGTTACGAAGCAGTACAAAAAACAGAGCTCCCAATGCTTAACCCTAAAGTATCGCCTTTACGCGTGCCATTTCACGTAATTGCTGTTGGCGAAAACCTATTTAGCATTTCGGTGCGATACAATGTTAAACTACAAAAGCTCCTGCAATGGAATGGTCTAAAAGAGTCGGATCGGGTAATGAATGGAAGTAAAATATACCTAAACGATCCAAATATTTATTACGAAATTAAAGCTGGTGATTCCCTTTACGATATAGCTACCCAGCGGCATGTATTAATTGATGAATTAATGCGATGGAATAAATTAAGTCCTGATATAGCACTAAAACCAGGGCACAAACTTTTACTAGTGGATCCAGACTCATACACATTATGAATGAAGAAAATACGCAAACACAGAGCGAACAGCCAACTGTAGGCCAGATATTAAAAAATCACAGAGAACAAGCGAACGTTAGCATAGCGACTATTGCTGCACCGTTAAAGCTGTCTGAACTTCAAATTAAACGCCTTGAAAATGATGAATTTACATTACTAGGCCCTATTACTTTTGTTAAAGGCTATATAAAAAACTATTGCCGTGAATTAAAAGTAGATAGCGCACCTATATTAGCAATGATGCCAGCCCCACCGGAGCCGGCTAAACCCGCTAATATGCAGAGTTTTTCACGCCGTACAGAAAAAGAAGCAAACGACAGCCGCTTAATGTTTTTTAGCTATTTAATTTTAGCGATTGTTATTGGCTCATCTGCTTTATGGTTTTGGCAAAACGCGACACCTATTGAAGAGCAAACGAGTAACATAAACGTTGCCAACTCAAAAATGAGCGAGCGCCAAGCCGCTCAACCCAGTATTTCAGAGCAACAGCAACAAGCCGAAATTGACGATGAATCATTATTAGAATCACAAAGCACGTCTAGTGAAACATCAACAAGCCCAGAAATAGTTAAAGAAACGGCTCCTATTGCTTCTAACAGCGCAAGTCAAGACGATGCTAGCAGTACAATTGTCATGAACTTTAATGGCGAAAGTTGGGTTGAAATTTACGACGGCGAAGGCGAGAAAATAGCATTCGGCGTTAAAAAAGCAGGCTACATTATGACCGTAAGCGGTACGCCTCCTTTTTCAGTTGTGCTTGGTAAGCATGACGCTGTAGACATTACTTTAAACGGTGAACCTGTAGATGTTTCTGCATTTCCTCAAAACCGTTTAGCCAAATTTACATTACCACTAGCAGAGTAGTCGCTATGTTTTCAGAATCTCCAATTAAACGCAGAAAATCCACCCGAATCAATGTAGGTAACGTCCCTATTGGTGATGGTGCCCCTATTGCAGTGCAATCAATGACCAACACCGACACCATGGATGTTGATGCAACTGTTGCACAAATACAGGCAATACAAGATGCAGGTGCCGACATAGTCCGTGTATCAGTACCAACAATGGATGCAGCCGAAGCGTTTAAAAGTATTAAAGAACAAGTAACGATTCCGCTAGTAGCCGATATTCACTTTGATTACCGTATAGCCTTAAAAGTGGCAAAATACGGCGTTGATTGCCTGCGTATAAACCCAGGGAATATAGGTAGTGAAGAGCGTATTAGAGCCGTAGTAGACTCAGCACGCGAGCATAACATTCCTATTCGTATTGGTGTAAATGGCGGTTCACTAGAGCGCGACTTACAAGAAAAATACGGCGAACCAACACCAGAAGCCTTATTAGAATCAGCAATGCGCCATGTAGATATATTGCGCCGCCTTGATTTTGACCAATTTAAAATATCAGTAAAAGCGTCTGACGTATTTTTAGCTGTAGGAGCATATCGCTTACTCGCTAAAGAAATAGACCAACCATTACATTTAGGTATTACCGAAGCGGGCGGCATGCGCTCAGGCTCTGTTAAATCTGCAGTAGGTTTAGGTATGTTATTAGCCGAAGGTATTGGCGATACCCTGCGTGTATCACTTGCTGCCGATCCTGTTCAAGAAATTAAAGTCGGCTTTGATATCTTAAATTCATTGCGCATTCGTTCGCGTGGAATTAACTTTATTGCCTGCCCTAGCTGCTCACGCCAAGAGTTTGATGTAGTAAGCACCATGAACCAACTTGAAGAGCGCTTAGAGGATATTATCGAACCTATGTCAGTTTCGGTAATTGGTTGCGTTGTAAATGGACCAGGTGAAGCGCTTGTGAGTGATATAGGGCTTGCCGGTGCAAATCGTCGCTCTGGTTTGTATATAAATGGCGAACGCCAAAAAGCGCGCATTGATAACAACAACATTGTTGATCAGCTTGAAGGTTATGTACGCGACTTTATAGAAAAAAAGCAGAGCCAAACACCGATTGACATAAAAATAGTCGAATAAATACCGTTTAAGGTGGCAAACCCCGTGGTTTGCCGTTTACCTTTATAGCTAGTGGATACCCAAACGACCCCAAGATACAGAATTCAGCGTTTCACAGGCTCTTAATATCAAGGCGTTACTTTGCAAGAATGGCAATCCCTTTTAAAAAGTAACAACGATGAGAGTAAGTGTCTGTGAACCGCCCAACGGGTTGGTTTAAAAGCGATTTATACTGCGTTATTGATTTTAACAATAGAACCACTATTACTTTCAATCAATGCCTTGCCTAAATCGCTTTTAATTCCAACTGAAACTCGCATCATGGGGTCATTTGGGTATATAATGACGGGTCAATTTTTAGCATTCTTGTTGTGTAAGCATTTTTCATTACACAAAAAAACAGCATTTAGGATTTATCAGTGGCAAAACAAATTCAGGCAGTTCGCGGTATGAACGATTGTCTGCCGGGCGATACACAAGTTTGGCAGAAAGTAGAAAACATTTTACGCGAGACAGTAGCATCGTTCGGTTATCAAGAAATTCGTTTTCCTATTGTAGAATCAACCGACTTATTTAAACGCTCTATTGGTGAAGTTACCGATATAGTAGAAAAAGAAATGTACACCTTTGCCGATCGCAATGGCGACTTATTAACACTTCGCCCAGAAGGCACCGCAGTATGCGTACGTGCTGGCAACCAAAATGGCTTACTATACAACCAAGAACAACGCCTTTGGTACATGGGTCCAATGTTTCGTCACGAGCGTCCGCAAAAAGGTCGTTACCGTCAGTTTCACCAATTTGGTTTAGAAACATTTGGTATTGCTACAGCAGATATAGACGCAGAAGTTATTTTATTAACAGCGCAACTATGGGAAGCCTTTGGTATTACTGACCACGTTCGTTTAGAGCTAAATTCTTTAGGGTCTAACGAAGCGCGTGCAGATTACCGTGATGCGTTAGTAGCCTACCTTGAGCAACACATTGATGTGCTTGATGAAGACTCAAAACGTCGTATGTATTCAAACCCATTACGCGTACTTGATAGCAAAAATCCAGACGTACAAGCAATTTTAACTGATGCGCCTAAATTGTCTGAAAATTTAGATGCTGAATCAAAAGAACATTTTGCAAATTTATGTGAACGTTTAGACGCTGCTGGCGTCTCATATACGGTTAATGAAAAGTTAGTACGTGGTTTAGACTACTACAACCGCACTGTATTTGAATGGGTAACCGACAGTTTAGGTGCACAAGGCACTGTATGTGCTGGCGGACGTTACGATGGCTTAGTTGAACAACTTGGCGGCAAAGCAACGCCAGCAGTTGGTTTTGCAATGGGTCTAGAGCGCTTAGTATTATTACTACAAGCACTTGAGTGTGTAGGTGACATTCGTCGTAATGCTGATGTATATTTAGCAGCAATGGGCGACAAAGCAAGCATTCAAGCACCTGCAATTGCAGCGCAACTACGCAAAGACGTACCGGGTTTGCGCGTTATGGTACATGCGGGCGGCGGCAACTTTAAAAAACAATTAAAACGTGCTGATAAAAGCGATGCACTTGTTGCAGTGATTATTGGCGAAGATGAATTAGAAAAAGGCGTTGTGACCATCAAGTATTTACGCGAGCGTAAAGAACAAGTCACATTAGAATTAGAACAAGCTAAAGCGCTATTAGCTGAGCTTATTAACGGCTAAGCGAACATTAGAGGTAAGAATGGACATTTATTCAACAGAAGAACAACAAGCAGAAGCCATTAAACGCTTTTTCCGTGAAAACGGCATTTCACTTGCGCTAGGTATACTTGTTGGCCTAGGTGGCTTATATGGCTGGAAAGCATATAACCAAAACCAAATTACTACCGCTGAAAAAGCATCAGATTCATATACAACACTTGTTGAAAGCGATGATGTATTATCTTCAGCTGATGCGTTTATTAGCGAAAATAAAGATACAAACTACGCAACACTTGCAGCATTTGTAGCTGCAAAAGACGCAGTAGAAGCGAAAAAACTAGACGTAGCAAGCGAAAAGCTAAGCTGGGTTGTGTCTAATACGCCAAATACAGAATTAAAAGCAATTGCGATTACACGTTTAGCACGTGTTCAAATTGCGCAAACTAAATATGACGATGCATTAACGACATTAAATGCACCATTACCTGAAGCGTTCAATGCAAACGTGGCCGAGCTTAAAGGCGACATTTACACTGAGCAAGGTAATAAAGATCAAGCACGTACTGCATACCAAGCAGCAATAGATGCGGGTGGATTAACAAGTAACCCACTATTACAAATTAAGTTAGATGACCTAGCAGTAACTAGCCCAGCGGCATAAGGTTTTAGGCATGAAAAAATTTACAACAGCAGCTCTTGCCCTATGTATGGCAACATTGATGGGTTGTTCATCAAGTGATGATGAAGATGAACTAGTACTTCCTGAAATTGTAAACCAATTTGAAACTGACGTTGTTTGGCAAGAATCTGTAGGTGATGGCGTAGAGCATTATTTTTCTCGTTTAACACCCGCAGTTTACAAAGATACTGTGTATGTTGCTAGCCGCGAAGGCCAAGTAGAAGCGCTTTCGCTTGATAATGGCGATACAAAATGGGAAACCGATGTACGCCAAGACTTATCATTTTGGCCTTGGGCTAACAACGGAAATGCAAAATTATCAGGTGGTATTTTGCAAGCCTATGGTAAAATTTATATAGGTTCTGAACACGGCTTTATTATTGCTCTTGATCGCGAAACCGGTGAAGAAGTTTGGCGTAAAAACGTACCAGGCGAATCACTGTCTAAACCAACAGCAGGCGATGGCTTAATATTTGTAAATTTAGGCTCTGGTAAATTGTTAGCCCTTCACCCAGATACAGGCGAAGAGCGTTGGAGCTTTGAACAAGAAGTTCCACCACTAACATTACGCGGACAAAGCTCGCCAACCGTTGCTAACGGTGGTGTATTAGTAGGCCTTGAAACAGGCAAGCTAAGCGTATTAATTTCAGACAGTGGTTACTCAGCATGGAGCGCAGAAATTGCGGTTGCTAAAGGCGCATCAGAATTTGAACGCCTAGTTGACGTAGACACTCAACCACTTATTAGCGGTCCATACGCTTACGCTATAGCTTACAACGGCAACTTAGCTGCTGTAGATATTCGCTCTGGCAATGTTGTATGGAAACGTGAGTACAGCAGCTACCGCGAAATTGCGATGGATGCACAAACAATTTATTTAGTAGATAGCGATGGTGTTATTTACGCATTAGATAAAAATTCAGGTATTGAACGTTGGAGCCAACCCGCTCTACGTGGTTGGTACCTAACAGGGCCTGCAGTTGCAGGTAACCACTTAGCTTTAGGCGACCAAGAAGGTAACCTACATTGGCTAAATAAAGAAACTGGCGAGCTAGTATCTCGTGAAGACTTTGACAGCTCGGGCTTTTTTGTTGAGCCAGTTGTTGCCGACGATAAGCTAATTTTATACACCCGTGATGGTGAAGTTAGTATGGTAAAAATACCAAACTAAGTTACTAATAGTCATATGGTTTTTTAAGGCTTCGCACTGCGAAGCCTTTTGTTGTTTTTTAAAGAGGTAGTTTATGCTTCCCGTGATCGCTCTAGTTGGGCGACCCAATGTGGGCAAATCCACATTATTTAACCGTTTAACACGTACTCGTGATGCACTCGTAGCCGATTTTCCAGGTTTAACACGAGATAGAAAATATGGCCAAGCTAGTTACGATGGCTATGAATTTATCGTGGTAGACACGGGCGGTATTGATGGCTCAGAAGAAGGCATCGAAATCGAAATGGCAGATCAATCTCTGCTAGCCATTGAAGAAGCCGACATTGTTCTGTTTTTAGTAGATGCTCGTGTAGGTATGACCGTAGCTGACCAAGCAATTGCTAATCACTTGCGCAAGCAAGATAAAAAGTGTTTTGTTGTTGCTAATAAAACCGATGGTATTGATGCAGATTCAAACTGTGCTGAATTTTACCAATTATCATTAGGTGAAATTCATCATATTGCTGCATCGCATGGCCGTGGTATTACGTTATTACTTGAGCAAACACTTCAGCCGCTTATTGCTGAATTAGCTGCACAAGACGAAGACGTAACAGGCGATGACGAAGAGCTTATTAATCTTTACGAAGAAGATGAAGACAGCGATACCGATCACCAGGCATTTGCAGACAAACCTGTAAAGCTTGCAATTATTGGTCGCCCTAACGTTGGTAAGTCAACGCTTACAAACCGTATACTGGGTGAAGATCGCGTAATTGTATACGACATGCCAGGTACAACACGTGACTCTATCTACATTCCGATGACTCGAAATGAAAAAGAGTATGTGTTAATTGACACCGCAGGTGTTCGTAAGCGTAAAAAAGTAAGCGACGTTGTTGAAAAGTTCTCAGTAATTAAAACGCTTCAAGCAATCGAAGATTGTAACGTTGTGTTATTGATTGTTGATGCTCGCGATGGTATTTCAGATCAAGATTTAAGCTTATTAGGCTTTGCTCTTAACTCAGGTCGTTCATTGGTAATTGCAGTGAACAAATGGGATGGCTTAGACGATTACGTTAAAGATCGTATTAAATCAGAGCTCGATCGCCGTTTAGGCTTTATTGACTTTGCACGCCTACACTTTATATCTGCACTACACGGTACAGGTGTTGGTCATTTATTCGAGTCTGTTGACGAAGCGTATGAATCAGCTACTAAACGTATAAGTACTGCAATGTTACGTCGTATTATGGACATGGCTCAAGCCGATCATCAGCCACCACTTGTTCGTGGTCGCCGTGTTAAGCTCAAATATGCCCATGCCGGTGGCTATAACCCACCACGTATTGTTATTCACGGTAACCAAGTTAAAGATTTACCAGATAGCTATAAACGCTACCTGATGAACTATTACCGTAAAGCGCTTAAAATTATGGGCACCCCTATCAAAATCGAATTTAGAGAAGGTGAAAACCCATTTGCTGGCCGTGTTAATAAAGTAACACTGTCGCAAAAACGTAAAATACGTGCGTTTGCCAAAGAAAACCGTAATAAATAAACTTTTCAAGAGTTAGTTTATTACAATAAAAACGGCGTACTTTTTAGTACGCCGTTTTTGTTTTAATATGTGATTAAGAGTTACAAACCAAGTAAAGCTAAGCGCACTAAGTTCTCCACCGTGGCTTCATGCGCACTTTTATTTTTATTAGTTGGCGTAAACCTAGAAGCAGGTAATTTAATAGTTATAAACCCATGATTGGTTGCCATTTCGTGGGCTAACAGTTTACGCTCTCGAGGTGTTAAATGGTTTTCGTGTATTTTTGCCAGCTCGCCGCTATCAAGCCATATGCCTGCACAGCCTGGGCATTCGTCTATTTCGACAGCCTTTACTGGCGAAAAATACCTGCGCATCATCACAATGCTTATGCACTTTGGACAATTAATTCGTAGCGATACATCGTATTCACTCTCGATATGATCACTCAAATATTTAAGTAATACCTCACCGTGCTTTAACTCTGGCGAGCTAAACTTAAAAATTTGGCTGTTATCAAAAAATACGCCGCCTTGAGCTGACGTAAAGACAGTAAAACCGCCAACAAGTAAAGGCTCAAGTGGCGTATTAGTTCTAGGGCAATACATTTAAAATTCCTTTTTTATTTTTATACTTTTATTATTTATTCAAGCGCTTTATGAATAAGCCCAACTAGCGGCGCGGGTAACGTAATATTACCTGTAAGTACAAACTCGTGTGCCTCATCTGACATTTTTTGCCATGTACGGCGAATAATACCAATCCATTTTTCTTCATTGTAATCTGGTTTTGCATTGGCAAACCCAAGCATGTAGTGTTCAATAAACACCAAACTCGCTACATCTTCTACTAATTGGCTATCTGGATTGCGCTTAATATCTTTTTTAGCAACAGCGTTATAAACACGGTTTTGGTCCGTATCGTTAAACCCAGCTTGTTTCATTAATTCAACGGCTAGTGACGCATGAAAAATATAAAGTGCGCTGCGCCATTGATGATAACCCTGCTTGTTCATTTCAAAGTCACTACGTGGCGACTTCCAACGCTGAATATGCTGTGCACGCACTGCAACTTGCATGAGTTCATCGGCATCTGGTTTAAAACGAGTTAGCATTTCGCTCATACGCAAGCCGTATAAGCTTTCTTTTGGAAAGCTTTGCCCATTGTGCTGCTCAGTATTAGGGTCTTGGTTATTAGCTTCATCAATCAGCGTTATTACTTTATTAAACATGACGGTCTTTTATTGTAATTAGTTTTAATCATTCTAAACGCTGATAAAACAATAAACTAGTGGCCCACTCACTTCAGCGGTGAAATTTGTTCAATCAAAAAGTAAAACCAATTGATACTGGTTATAAAAGTAAGCGCATTAATAAAGTTAACTTGGTACTATATTAAAAACAAAAATGATAAATGTGCGTACACTAATAAAAATTAACGCGCTAAAAATGAGAATAATATGTTCAAAAAAACAATTTTAGCTATTTGCTTAGCTGTAGCATCACTGCCGAGCGCAGCCGATAGCAATGCAGATTTAAAAACCATTATTGATAACCATTGGCAAAATGCAAAAGCCGAAAAAATATTCTTTCGTACCGACCCTGATGGTTGGAAACCCAGTGGTACATTACCAAATTGGACCGAACAAGCCATTGCAAAGCGCCAAGCTTATAATAACAATGTATTAAAAAACTTAAGTAAAATAGATCCTAAAACGCTGAGCAGCTCGCAGTTAATGAACTACCGTTTATTTAAATACGAGCGAGAAACAGAGCAGCAAAGTTACCTTTTTCAAGATAAGTATTTTCAGGTTAACTTTTTAAGTGGCTGGCATACCTACTTTGCCGAAGCACCGGCTAATATGGCATTTTTAACACCTGATGATTACAACGCATTTTTAGTAAGCCTTGCCGACTACCCTCGCTTTAATCAAGAAAACATTAACTTGATGAAGGAAGGCATTGAAAAGGGTTACACCCACTACTGCAAAACATTTGAAAATTACAGCCAGAGCATTAACGCTCATATAGTTAAGCAACCTGAAAATAGCGCCTTATACGAGCCCTTCACCCGTATACCAAATACATTTACAGCAGAGCAAAAGGCCACATACCAAAACAAAGCTAAAGCCTTAATTAGCTCAAAAGTAGTACCAGCTTATCAGCACTTTTACGACTTTTTTGAAAACGATTACATGCCTAACTGTAGAGCAGAGCCAGGTATTTCAAGTGTTAAAGGCGGGCTTGAGTATTATAAATATGCGGTAAATTATTACACCACAACCAATGCAACACCCAAGCAAATACACGAGCTTGGCTTAAAAGAAGTGGCGCGTATAAAAACGCAAATGCAAAACATTATTGATAAAGTAGGTTTTGACGGCACTTACAGCGATTTTTTAGAATTTTTAGCAACCGATGAGCAATTTTACGCAACAGACGCGCAAGACCTGCTTGAAAAAACAGCCTTTATTACGCAAAAAATGTATGGCAAATTACCAACCTACTTTAATCATTTACCGCGTAACACCTTTACAATAAAAGGCTCAGCGAGTCGTGGCGCTTTTTATATGCCACCGGCTGATAACCGCTCGCCGGGTACTTACTTTTTAGCCTCAACACCTAAGCTACAACCTTTATATAATTTAGAAGCACTAAGCCTACACGAAGCAATACCAGGGCATCATTTACAAAACGCCATTGCAATGGAGTTAGACGTACCTGAGTTTAGACGCACACTTAGCCACTCAGCATTTGGCGAAGGCTGGGCACTTTACACTGAACGCTTAGGTAAAGAAGCCGGCTTTTATCAAAACCCATACAGCGACTTTGGTCGTTTAGGTTACGAAATGTGGCGCGCAGTGAGGCTTGTTGTTGATACCGGTATTCATGCATTTGGCTGGAGCCGCCAAAAGGCAATAGACTACTTAGCAGATCACACTGCATTGCCACAAAGCGCAGTGGAGGATCAAATAGATCGTTATATCTCATGGCCAGGCCAAGCGCTCTCGTACAAAATGGGCGAGCTAAAAATACGCGAACTACGTGCAAAAGCGGAAAAAGAACTAGGCGCTAAATTTGATATTCGCAGCTTTCACGACACCGTTATTGGCCAAGGTTCATTGCCTATGTCAGTACTTGAGGATGTAATAAACGATTGGATAGCAGAGCAAAAATCAGCTATTTAAAAACAATACTTCAATAAGCTAAGAGGCGGTTTAATAATCGCCTCTTTTTAAAAGTCTATTAACCATCTCAAAACTAATCCCTACCCGCTTTTGCTTCGTAAAGTTAATGATTAAAAAAACCTGAGCAAACCTATGAGCAAACGCATTTTATATTGGCTACAAAACGATTTACGCCTCACTGACAACACTATTTTTAGTGACCTTGCGTCGCAGCAATGCGCACTCGATATTGTATTTGTAATAAATCCGCATTGGTTCAAAAATAATAACTACCAACAAAAACCATATGGCGTGCATAAACAACAGTTTTTAATGCAAAGCTTATTTGAGCTACAGCAGACGCTTATTGAACGCGGACAAACACTGCACGTGCTTGAAGGTGAACCAATAGCGCTTTTAAAAGCGCGTATAAATGATCTAAACATTGATGAAGTTGTATTTAGCAAGCAAATCGGTTTGTACGAGCAACGCCAAATAAGTTTACTTAAAGCGCATTGCCCAAATACAGAATTTACAGGCGTGCTGCAAGACACCCTATTTAAACAAAGCGACCTACCTTTTAATTTAAACGAGCTGCCTAAAAGCTTTACGCCGTTTCGTAAAAAGGTAGAGGCAGCCAATATACCTATAACTCTCTCAATGTTACCTGAAGGTTTACTCCCTCAACCTATAACATTATGTGCGGCCAAACCAATTGAGCTTACTGAACATACTGATGACAACAACGCGATAATGCACGGCGGATTTAAAAGTGCGCAAGCTCATTTAGCGCAGTACTTTTCGGGCTTACTGCCAAGTACCTATAAAACAACTCGAAACGAGCTTGATGGCTTTAATAACACCACAAAATTTAGTACCTGGCTTGCCTTTGGCTGTGTAAGTGCACGGCAAGTTTATAAAGCGGTTGAAGAGTACGAACATAAACATATCGTCAACGAATCTACTTATTGGATTAAGTTTGAATTGCTATGGCGAGAGTATTTTAAATGGCATGCACTCAATGCGGGCAACAGCTTATTTAGCTTTAAAGGCCAAAAACAAACCAAACCCCTAACAACGTTTATGCCAAACCGCTTTGCTGCGTGGTGTAATGGCTCAACACCCTTCCCATTGGTCAATGCCATTATGAATGAGCTTAATGCCACTGGTTATATATCAAACCGAGCAAGGCAAGTTGCGGCAAGTTGTTTAGTTAACGAACTTGGCCTTGATTGGCGCTATGGCGCGGCTTATTTTGAACAGCAATTGATTGATTACGACGTAGCCGCAAACTGGGGCAACTGGCAATACATAGCGGGCGTAGGTGTAGATCCGCGTGGCGGTAGGCACTTTAATATTGAAAAACAAACGTTACAGTTTGATCCGCTCGGTATTTACACTAATAAATGGCAAGGTAATAAAAATACCAGCGCGCAGCTGGATGACTTAAACGAAGTTGATTGGCCAATTTAAGCCAATCAACTTTTACCAAATAACGTTTAAAACAGCTCAGCAATACCTATATTAATGGCAAAGCCGCCTAACGTTAAAAACAAAAATAAACACAGTGCCAGTAACAGCGGTTTAATACCCGCTTGGCGAATTGCCCCAACATGTGTGCGTAAACCCAAAGCCACCATCGCAATGGTGAGTAATATATTATCAAACCAAACAACTGCGTTTGTAGTCACTTGAGGAATAATAGAGAGTGAATGCACACCACTGGCCACTATAAATAACACCGCAAACCAAGGGATAGTAATACCTGATTTATCGCCCTCACTGCTTGCTGCATCACCTGCTTTTGCTCTTTTTTTACTTTGCCAAAATGATAAACCCACTAAAAATGGCGCAAGCATCATCACTCTTAGCATTTTTTCTATTACTGCGGTGTCGGCCGCGTTAGCGCTTACCGCAGTGCCCGCTGCAACCACTTGCGCTACTTCATGAATGGTTGAGCCTACAAAAATACCGTATGCGTGTTCGCTCAATCCCATGTACTCAAACATTATTGGGTAGGCAAACATGCTTAGCGTACCAAACACCACCACCGTTGCTACCGCTACTGATACTTTATGCGCCTGTGCTTTTATAACAGGCTCGGTTGCCATCACCGCTGCAGCGCCACAAATAGAGCTACCCGCGCCAATTAATATAGTTGTTTGCTCATCTAGCTTAAATACACGTTTGCCAAGTTGAATTGCTAATATAAATGTACCAACAAGCATAACAATGTCAGTTAGTAAGCCACTCCAACCAACGCCCGCTACTTGCGTAAAGGTTATTCTAAAACCAAACAACACAACGCCCGCTTTGAGCAAAATACTTTTAGCGTAATCAACGCCCACATCGGTATGAGTCGCTATACCCGAAAAAATACTGTTACCCACAATAATACCAACCACAATACCAATAGTGAGTGAGCTAAATTGCGCAGTTTGCATTATTGGTAATTTACTAAGCGCAACAGAAACGCCCGCAAGTACAATAACCAGTAACATGCCAATCCACCAGCGAGAGTCACCATACTGTTTAGTGTTAACACCTAAAGGCTGTAACCCATTTTTAATAGCGCTAAGCATAATATTCCCTCAATCAAACAACTCTAATTAGTTGACTTCATTTTAATAAAGGCCAAAATATAACTCCAATATATTAAAATCATGATTCGATAACTTAAGGTTATGTAATTTGAGAGGCGCAATGAATTTACATGCACTTAGGGTGTTTTATACGGTAGCAAAGCTTGGTAGTTTTTCAAGCGCAGCCGAGGCGCTTTTTATAAGCCAACCTGCGGTATCTAAAGCGCTAAAAGAGCTTGAGTATCAATTAAATATTCAACTTATTGAACGTGCATCTAAAGGCAAAAAACTCACTTTAAGTGAAGGCGGGCAAGCGCTTTTTGAACATGCGCGTAGTATTTTTGCCATAGAAAAAGCCGCCATTGAAGATATTAAATCGCGCACAGGGCTTAAGCGCGGCACATTGGTTATAGGCACCAGCACCACCATTGCCAGCTATTGGCTGCCTCCTTACTTAGCTAAATTTTGCGCGCAGTACCCACATATAAAAGTAGAAGTACAAGTGGCTAATACTGCGCAAATTGAGCACGCACTACTTGAATGCACCATCGATTTAGCACTGGTTGAGGGCACACCCACCGAGCCACACATTATTAGTAAGCACTGGCAAAACGATTTAATGAGTGTGGTTATACCAAGCAATTTAAAACCCGCTAAAAATGTAAAAGCATGGTTAAACAATCAATTTTGGTTACTACGCGAACCTGGCTCGGGCACTTTAGAGGTGTCGGTTAAGTTATTACAGCAACACGGTATTACGGCAAAAAACTGTATGCAACTCGGAAGTAATGAAGCAATAGCAAGAGCAGTAGCACAAGGAATGGGCGTTGCTTTATTGCCTAATGTAGTCACAGACGATTTAGTACAATTGGGTAAATTAACACGGCTAGAACAGCCAAATGACGTCGAGTTATCAAGACCATTATACCAATTACACTACAAAGACAGACCGTCTTCTCATGCTGCGCAAGCATTCGAAAAAAGCCTGTTTAGTGAATAATTTTTGTATGAGTAGATTTAGATCTGAGCTGTAAGTCGAGTAAGAAAACGGTTGTGTAACATTAATCGCTTTTTGTGGTGTTACCTTAATTTATTATATATAAGCCAACTAGTTAAACCCATTGAAAGTACTAATAAATGAAGAACCAATGTTGCACGATTAAATTCACTAAAAAGACTAAGTAAAAAAACTGGAAGTATACTTAAGATTAAAACTACAGGTAATTTAAATAAATTTAACTTTTGGAGTAATAAGCTAATAGGTAATCCGTAAATGAACATTAAAGGATAGAAATAAAATAAACTTCCCATCCCTATTGACACACCAAAACCAACACCTGAAATTAATGAACTAAGAGAAGTATAATTTTCTATACCCGCATAAAAATAACAAAAACCAAGGACTGGTAATACAATTAAAGGACTAAGGATCGCAGCAATCAAATTTTTACGGAGATCCTTAAACATATTAAGAAACACCATAACGAGCTTGTAGATTAATTAGTTTTTTATTTGTTTTAATTGATATGCAAACCATAGCTGAATTCCTATTTTTGCTCAGCCAAAGGGGGAAATTTTTGGCCTTTACACATTAAAGTATCAGGAGACTACTCATAGCAGCCCAACAGCTAACTTATAAACCTATTTGCTAAATCGTTAACCCCAAATACGAACAAGCTCTATTTACAAACCCTGCGTTAAATCTTGCGCCAATGTACCCGTTGGTTTTTCAATTACGCGTACTAACTCTTTGCCATTTTGTTTAACAATAAACGTTGGTGTGTATTGCAAGTCATTAGCCTGTGCAATGCCTGCATCGTCTTGCTTGTTGTAACCTACGGCCACATATTCAATGCTTGCAAGTTCAACTTTCGACGCATCAAGTAACTTAATCAGCTTTGGCACTTCGCGCTCACTGTCGTGGCACCACGTACCAAATAATACAATAAGCTCTTTGCCTTCTAGCTTTTGCATTAGGGCTATATCTTGTGCTGTTGGTGTATACGCTTTGTATTGCTCGTTAAACTTGTTGTAGTCGCTTAGCAGTTCTTGCGTACTTATCTCGCCCGAAAATGGCGCCGTAGCAGCGCAGCTTACAAGCGGCATGCTTAAAGCGCACAGTAAAATTAATTGTTTAAACATAAGGTTGCTCTTAATTTAGGTATTAATTTAGGTATTAAACGACTATACCCAATATTAAGTGTGGAGTGAACAGCTCAAGACCGTTACTTTTTATCCATAAAAAAGTTAACTTGCGATAAGTTAGTTAAATACTCGCGTCTTACGTCTTTATTTTCAGCCAGCTTGTCTAAATCACCAATTAAGGTAACTAACTTATTATGAGAATGACTGCTGGTTGTTTTAAAGTCATCTTGCTTTTCGTCGCTCTCAACACGCTCTTTTTTATTCATGTTGTAGCTGTTTTCGTTTTCTTCAAGCCAAATATCGTCAATTAAGCGAATGTCACTTTTACTAATGGTTTGCTCTTGCATCGCCATTTGCAGCTCGTATTGATTTGTTTGAGGGTTAAACGCATACATTTTTGTATCAACATCAACTTCGTGAGACTGGTCAAGCCCCACAAGTTCTTTATTTTTAACTGCGGTACCTACGTTATAACTCTCTTCTTTGTCGTAGTAGTCGGGGCGACTGTATTGATAATCAAAGTGGCTACTTACATTTTTACTTTGTGTTAAACCGCTAAGCTCGCCTAATTGGGTTTGCTCAGTCGCTTGGCTTAGCTCAATGGTACTTTTAGGCTGATAGTCACCGCTATCCAGTGCGTAAGAAAACGTAGCATCAAAATCAGCGAGCTTAGACACACCCGCCCCCAATGTATTGGGTGCTTTATTACCAAGCCCTTGGTAACGGGGATCGTTTGCGATCATGTTATCAACTAAATCGGCAACCATAGCGCGCCCGTCATTAAATTGCTTATCTGCAAGCGACTCAATATTGCTATAACGTTCAGCCGCTGACGACATACTTGTAAAAGCGCCTTTAAATAATGCAAAACCTTGCTGCATTGTCTCATCCCCTTTACGACCAAATGCCGAGTCTTTACTATCCTCGGTACTGTTTACTCGGCTATCTTCTAAGCTTTGATCGAGGGACGCTAAATACTGCTGCATTTGCTGTGTGTCTTTAGCGCCAATGGTCGACATATCGAGTGCAAAGTCGATTTCGTTTTTCCCATTCTCAGCCTTAAACACAAGTGCTTGTTGATTTGTCGCTTCATCTATTGAGTAACTTAAATCAAGCGTGTTTTCGCCTGTATCAAGCGCATCATTTTGCGTTGTTGAAAACGACACATTAAAACCCGCTAGCTGCTCACTATTAAAGCCTGCTAAAAAGTCTAAACTCATGTCTGTTTGGTTTGGCACTATAATAGGATTAAATGAGTTTTCACTCACTTTAAAAAACTCATCGGCCATTTCGCCAACACCCGCCATAACCTGCGTTAAAGCCGCATGTTCAGCCTCAGATAAATCGCCATTTACTTCGTAACTTATGCCAAAGCCATCAACGGCTTCGCCCGTTTTTTCATCAAAGCCTTGTGACGAATTAAAAGTGATATTTATTACATCACCCTCTTTGGTTTTTACCGAGAGCTCAAATAAATAATTATCGTCATCCTCGTACTTGCTACGGTTAGCACTTTCCATGTATGGATTAAGCGTGCGCTCAACACGTTGCTGGCTTGAGGCTAAAAACGTTTTTTGCTCATGCCCAAGTTGCCCCAAGCTTGATAAAATATCGCTGGTATTAGCATAAGCACCCTGAATATTTTTAACGGATGTATTTAATCGCTCAATTAATTGGGTGCTGTTTTCATTTTTTAATAACCCCTCATGCTGAGAACTTATTACGGTGCGCAGGGCGAGTTCTTCATCGGAGAGTTTATAGTTAAGCGTGCTAGGCGTGCTTGTAATAATAAATAGCGAGGTAAGTTGCTGTTGTAAAATATCCCCTACTTTTTGATTACTGGCTAGTGCTTCGTAAATCGTTTCATCATTTAGCTGGCTTAATAACTCGTCGGTTATTTTAGGCGCATTAGTTTGTAAATCATTAATAGCTTGAAGGTCGCCACTGCTATGCAGTGAAGGTGTCGCAGATATTTGGTTGGCGTTATTAACTGATTGGGCAAGCATAGTGCTTAGATTAGCCTGACTGCCTAATATATTATTAACCATGATTATCCCTAATCGCTAAACCCTATTAAGTAACTTATCGGGCGCTTAGTTAAAAGCTTTAGCCTAAAGGAGCATTTTTTACCTATTATTTATACAAATAATTTATTAATAAGTTAAACAAACATAAATATATATCTGGTAAAAATAAACCGGATAAGCGTAGGTCGGATAAGCGCAGCGCCATCCGACACTCTATTAATCTACTCACCTTACTCTTAAGGGCTATTTTATTTGCTTACTACCTTCACCTGTTTCTTTTATTCTTTGTACTAAAAAATCGACCGCCGCTTTTACCTTTGGTACCAAATAACGTTGTTTTTGATACAACAAATAAACAGCCATATTAGAATTTTGAGTTATTGCCACCTCATGCTCAAACTTAAGCTCTTGTAACTCACCCAGCTCAAGATATGAAGCCAGTGCCCATCGAGTTGACATTAAAATACCTTCCCCGTTACATGCTTTTTTAGCAAGCCACGACCCGTTATTTGAAATAGCGACAGCAGGCCCAGAAACGTCATGCCATTGCTCATCTACTTTACATAACCACGGCGTTGGCCCTGAAGGCGTTTTAAAATAAAGCCCATTATGGTGCTTTAATTCCATGGCGTTACTTGGCACTCCGTGTTTTTGTAAATAGCAGGGGGACGCCACAGGTATAAAGCCATTATCCATAAGTTTTATTGCTATCACGCGCTCATTGGGTGCATAACCACCACGAATAGCAATATCAACATCGTCACGCCCGAGTGTCGACAGCTCATCGCTTAAGCTTACATCGAGTATTATTTCAGGGTATAACGCGCTAAGCTCATCAAGCAGCGGCATGAGCATTTTGTCGCCAAAACCTACCATGCAACTTATAGATAAACGCCCCTTTGGGGTTGTTTGGTAACTTCGAACCGTTTCGTGGCTTTGCTCAAGCTGGTTCACTATTTTTTGTACATCGCTGTAGTAAATTTGCCCTACTTCGGTCAGCTTAACTATGCGGGTTGAGCGTTTTAAAAGCGTCGCCCCTAGGCTTTTTTCTAAATCGGCAACTCGCCTCGACAACGACGAAGGCGGCACACCAAATGCTTTTGCGGCTTTAGTAAAACTGCCTGTTTCAACCACCTCAATAAAATACCGTATGGCTTTTAGTTGATCCAAGTCGCCTCTCCATTAAATAAAATTCTTTATTGTCTTAAAGACAAAAGTGATTCGCATTTTCCCTTATATATAAGCAAATTAAAACAAGTAATAATAGGCTCAACTTAAACACGGGGACCAAAATTGCATTATTTGGCAATGAGTATCCTCACGTTAATAAAGGAAAGCTGACTTATGATTACTTTGCACGGTTTTGCTGCTAGCAACTATTACAACCTAGTTAAACATGTACTTTTACACAAACAACTGCCATTTAAAGAACACCTTGTTTACGGCGGTAGTGAAGATTTACTAGCAATAAGCCCTGCAGGCAAAGTGCCTGCAATCACAACAGCTAACGGCCTTAATATTTCAGAGTCGAGTGTTATTTGCGACTTTATAGAAGAGTCGTACCCGCAAACCCCGCTATACCCTGAAGATGCAGGTGAGCGCGCAGTTGTACGTCAAATTATGAAAATGGCAGAGCTTTATTTTGAACTCCCAAGCAGACGGTTCATCCCTTATGTATTTTCTGGCGCTGAAGTACCTGAAACAACTAAAGCCGAAGTACGCCAAGTATTAACGCGTGGCGTAACCGCTTTGAGTAGCGTGTGTAAGTTTTCACCTTGGATTGCAGGCGAGCAATTTACAATGGCAGACATTTACGTTTATTACGTAAACACCATAGTTAGCGCCTTTGGTTCAAGCCAGCTTGATTGGGATGTACTAGCACAAGTTCCCGGTATGAAAGAGTGGAACGAATCAATGAGCCAATTAGCCATTGCCCAAAGCATAGAGGCCGATCGCCAATCAAATATGGCTGAATTTATGCAAAAAGTGAAAGTGCAAATTCAAGCAGTAAACGCTAAATAGCCCTTAGCTATATAAGAAGCCTTTAGCTATAACAGCCCTTAGCTATAACAGTAATCAATACTCATTTTTGTGGGAGCAAACATAATGACAGATAAAAATATCCAACTTACTTCAACTATCAGCGAAGACAATAAACTAACACTTGCCTTAAAAAACATCGAGATGCCAAAGCCTAGTGCCGATGAAGTGGTTATTCGTATTGAAGCTGCACCATTAAACCCATCAGACTTAGGCGTTTTATTCAGCGCAGCTGATATGTCTACTGCAAAGCAATCGGGTACTGATGAAAACCCAGTAATTACTGCCGATGTTCCAGCTCAATTTATGCCATCACTTAAAACACGCGTAGGTAAAGCCACACAAGTAGGTAATGAAGGCGCAGGCACCGTTGTAGCAGCAGGTTCATCACCAGCCGCACAAGCATTAATGGGTAAAACCGTTGCTGTAATTGGCGCTGGTACGTATCGTCAATTTATTTGTGCCAATGTACAAAGTTGCCTAGAGCTAAAAGAAGGGACTACCGCTAAAGAAGGTGCATCATCTTTTGTTAACCCACTTACCGCACTAGCAATGGTAGAAACCATGCGCGCTGAAGGTCATAAAGCTATTATTCACGCGGCTGCAGCCTCTAATCTTGGCCAAATGCTAAACCGTATTTGTATTGCTGATGGCGTTGATTTAATTAATATTGTTCGTAAACCAAAACAAGAAAAATTACTGCGCGATATGGGTGCAAAATATATTGTTAACTCAAGCAGCGACACTTTTCTTGCTGATCTAACCGCTGCAATAATTGAAACGGGTGCAACTATAGCGTTCGACCCAATCGGTGGCGGCCAACTAACAAGTGATATTCTTAACTGTATGGAAGTTGCAGCTGCACGCGATATGAAAGAGCACAGCGTTTATGGCTCAGACACTTACAAACAAGTGTATATTTATGGTGCATTAAACCGAGGCCCTATCACAATAAACCGTAACTTTGGTTTTGCATGGGGTGTAAACGGATTCTTGTTATTTAATGCCTTAGGTAAGTTAAGCACAGATACAGTAATAAAAATGCGCAAACGTATTGCAGACGAAATCACCACAACATTTGCGAGCAATTACACGCACGAAGTGTCATTAGCTGAGGTGTTACATTTACAATCAATCGCGGCTTATTCTAAACAAGCAACAGGCGAAAAGTACTTAATTAAACCTCAAGCTTAAGTAAATATTCTTCGTTAAAAATTAAAAACCACAGCGCTTAGCACTGTGGTTTTTAAATATAAAAGCAGATGCTAATTAGGTATCTGCTTTTTATTTGGTCGTTGTAAAAACTAGCTCGGAGTATTTACTTTGGCTAATAAATTACACTCGTGGATTTCAAGCATTCCTCTAGACAGCTTTCAACTAAGATTGTACTTTCCGCTCGCTACAAATAGTCAAGTGTGTGAGCTAATCAACTGTATCCGCTCAATCTTCAAAACTATGAGAGAAAACATATTAATGAGCCTATGTACTTTGTTTTGGTGAAAGATCTTTGGGCATAGATGGAGTTATGACTCTTTCTCATTTTTTAGACTCAGTTTTCCCTCTTATGTACCAAATAAATTTTTAATACTTTCATATAACAGGGTTCAAAAGTAAGTTATTAACCTTTTCTATTTCATCCAACCATATTTTTGTTTCTTTACACCGCATTGCCACAGTAGTTTCAATTAAAGGATAAATATCAAGTAACTTATTGTGGTTGAAAATAGGCTCATGGTGAGCGATTCGATTTCTTATTTTTCTTATTACAAAGCAAGCTTCTTTTAATAGCGTTCTAATTTGCGCCGCAGTTAGGTTATCAGCGTTTGGAAATGCAGTCTGAATATGAACGTTCCAAATACGCCCATCATGCCTCCGCGTTAGCATTTCTTCCCACCAAGATAACTTTAACTCTGGTAACACCTTGCCTAACCCTTAGTAATTATTGCTAACAATGCTTAATAGCTCTCTTTTATTTTTATAAGCCAGTGAGTTTTGAAATACCGTATTAATAGGCCAATCAGTACCATATCTTTTTGCAATAGCTTCACTAATAGCATTACGTAATACCACTTCATATATATGTAAAGGAAATAAAAAATCAGATGATAAATTTGCATTCCATTCATATAGCGAGAGAGCTTTTATACCGCAATCAACACCAGTACTCGCAATGACAGCATTTCTGTATGTTGTAAATCGACTAATTGATATGGTCTTTTCAATTGCTTTGTATCGCATTAACTTTCCATCTTATAAGTTTTTCTTTATCTTTGGTTGATCATAATACATTTTCTGGTAATATGTTTATTGAGAGCTTTGGATATCCCTGCTTATGCAGCCCACCAAAGACAAAAGATAAAGAATAAACCCATGCTTAGGCGTGGGTTTTTTCGTTCTGATGCCAGTTGCTTGAGCTTAATTTATTTTTTACTGTGGGATAAAGTGTTTACACTAAAATATAATTTACATTATATTTTTTATTTACTCATTTTACATAGCATTACTGGTTAGCGGCTTTATCTAGTCAATACTCACTCGCCTGACTTTGCTGTATATGACTATCTACTCTAAATGTATCACAAACTGTTTTCATATTAGAAGTGCAAAGATCCTCTTTGATCAAACCACTCAATAATTGTACTAATTAGTGCAATTAGTCATAAATCTGTAACCTTGATCCGCGATAATCTCTATCCGATAAATGAATAAACTCAAGAAGACTAAGTAAGATGAGTACACCCTTAGTGCAACTAACATTTGCACAGCAATCATTTGATGATTCTATGTCTGCGGCGATGAGCCACGCTATGGAATATGAAAAGCTATCGCTAAAAGCCAATGCTGCGCATAACATTACGCTGCAGTGTGTGTTGCCTGATGGCGCAAATGAGAGCGATGTTATTTCACTAAGTGCTACGCAGCCCAGTGCGCGTGGGGCACAGTATTTTACTGAAAAAATGCTAAGCAATGACGACCTTGAATCTGGTACTGTAAACCTTACTTTAAGTAACATTACACAAAGCCAATGTTTTGTAGTGCAAATGATGCTGCACGGAAAAAACACGACCTTAAAAGAAAGCCAACAACTCGATGTGTACATTAAAGCATTTGAGCAAGGCTATATTCCTGAACACATAACAACTGAACATGCTAAGCCTCAGGGCGTTCGTAGCTACTTTGCGAGTATGGGTTCTACGTTTTTATCGCTGTTTTAGTGCTGGCTGCACTTAAATTACGCGACGCTACTTATAAGTTGTTAGTCTGCAAAACTTACTTTACCCATAGTAACTCCCGCAATACCTTGTGCAGTATTACTTAGGTGTTGCTGCTCTCCTGCTAGGCATTCGTTTGCTAAAATAGCAAATAGTACAGCCTCTTTTGCGTCGGGGTTTATACCTAAATCGTCGGTGTTTTTAAAAGCCTTAATACGTGGGCAAAGCGCTGTAAGTTGCGCCATTAGCAACGGGTTATGAATACCGCCACCACTTGCATACACCACACAATTTTGTGCGCGCTCTGCACACTCGTTTAATGCATTTGCTATAACGGTTGCAGTAAAGGTATTTAAGGTGGCCATTACATCTTCATGGCTTAAATGGTGAGTATTTGTAACCTGCTGTGCAGCATTTAAATACGCTAAGTTAAATACCTCAGGCCCTGTGGTTTTAGGCATTGGGAGTTTAAAAAATGCGTTATTACACAATGCATTCAATAATGGTGTATTTATCTTGCCTGCTTTTGCTATTTTTGCGCCATCGTCATAATGCATATCTTTAAAATGTTGCTGTACGTAGGCATCCATAATGGTATTACCGGGGCCAATGTCGGAGCTAAACACACCGTTTGCATCACCATTTTTGGGTAAAAACGTTAAGTTAGCAATGCCGCCCATATTTAGCAAAATCCGACTCTCAGCAGCGCTCGAAAAATACAAATAATCGCCATACACAGCCAGTGGTGCGCCCTCGCCTCCTGCGGCTATGTGTTTTTGTCTAAAATCACCAATGGTTGTAATACCCGTAGTAACGGCTATTTGGTCACTATCGCCAATTTGTAAGGTGCCATTAGTAAAGCTTTTGTGGTTATGCTGCGACTGCGGGCAGTGATAAATGGTTTGCCCGTGGCTTGCTATTACATCAATACTTGCAGGGTTTATATTCCACTTAGCTAAGCACTGGTTAACCATATTGCCATGGAGTTTACCTACCCACGGGTGCAGTAAAGTAACAATCTCTAAATCGCATTCTCGCTTAGCAAATACCTGCTTTATTTTAGTTTTATAATCGTCGTTGTAATCAACAGTAGTAAAATTTAAAACCTCAATGTGTGTATTTAAGCCCGCGCCCGTTACTTTACACAGTGCAACATCAAGCCCGTCCAACGAGGTACCGCTCATTAAACCAATAATTAAACGGCTTGGTTTTTGGGCGCTGTTATAAAGCGCTTTAATGTGAGGGTGCATAATGGCATCTAAAATAGGTGTAATATTTTGCTTATATTAGAGGACTTTAAAACAAAGTAATAGCCGTAAACCGTTTAATTTAGGTTCTGATTGTTTAACTCTTAAATGATTGTTAAGTTAGTGTGCATACTAAAAATTTATGAAAAAATATGATCACCCTCAGAGAGTTTAAAGCCCAAGACGCGCCTTTTATTATTAGCACCTTAAATGATGAACAGGTAACGCGTTATTTATCGTCAAAAATTCCGTTTCCTTATACGCAAGCCGATGCTGATTGGTGGATAAACCAAGGCTCAAAAAACGGCGTAATTGATGCAACAGTTAAAGCCATTGAGGTAAATGGGCAATTTGCGGGCTGTATTGGTGTAACTCCCGGCGAATTTGAATACAGCCACAGTGGCGAAATTGGTTATTGGCTAAATAAAGCCTATTGGGGGCAAGGCATTATTACTCGCGCTATTGAACTTATATGCAATGAAGCGTTTGCAAGCTCACACATAAACAGAATTTTTGGCGCTGTGTTTGCTGGTAATACCGGCTCTATGAAAGCACTTATTAAAAGTGGCTTTGAGCAAGAGGCTGTGCTTAAACAGGCCATTTATAAAAACGGGGTGTTTTACAATAGCCATATTTTTAGCAAGCTAAAATAAACCATTTAGAATAAATACTCTGCAAAGGTTGAATTATCAACCACCCGCCCAAAACTCCTTTATTAAGGTACGCATTGTACATATTCATACTGCTTAGCCGCGCATTATTGTTTAGCTGATCACGATTTTTAAAGCGTAAACATTCGGTAAGTAGTTTATTTATATTAATAGGAGATCTTATATGTCTACGACTAGTCGCCAACTTACTCTTGAATCACGCCCTAATGGCGCTCCAACAGATGAAAACTTTAAATTAAAAACGGTAGAGCTTCCTGCATTAAAAGACGGCGAAGTTTTACTACGTACCATTTACCTATCGCTAGACCCATACATGCGTGGTCGTATGAGTGATGCTAAGTCGTACGCTGACCCAGTTAATATTGGTGATGTAATGGTTGGCGCTACAGTGTGCCAAGTCGAAGAGTCTAAAAACGATAAGTTTAGGATCGGTGAATGGGTACTTGCCTACACAGGTTGGCAAGATTACGCCATTACCAATGGCGAAGGTTTAATGCAGTTAGGTAAAGAGCCTGCAAACCCTTCATACGCATTAGGTATTATGGGTATGCCTGGCTTTACTGCTTACATGGGTTTACTTGATATTGGCCAGCCTAAAGAAGGCGAAACCGTAGTTGTTGCAGCAGCAACAGGCCCAGTAGGTGCAACGGTTGGTCAAATAGCTAAAATTAAAGGCTGTAAAGTAGTGGGTGTTGCTGGTGGCAGCGAAAAATGTGCACACGCAGTTGAAAAACTAGGGTTTGATGCCTGTATTGATCACAAAGCTGATGACTTTGCAGAGCAGTTAGAAAAAGCCTGTGATAAAGGCATTGATGTTTACTACGAAAATGTGGGCGGTAAAGTATTCGACGCCGTACTACCATTACTAAATACCGCAGCGCGCGTACCATTGTGTGGTTTAGTATCGCAATATAACGCTACTAGCTTGCCAGAAGGCCCAGACCGTTTAGGTATGCTAATGGGTCAATTGCTTACTAAGCGTATTAAAATGCAAGGCTTTATCATTTTTGATGATTACGGCGACCGTTACGACGAGTTTGCACAAGACATGCAAAAATGGCTACAAGACGGAAAAATTCAATACCGTGAGCACATGGTAGAAGGCATCGAAAATACAGTAGGCGCGTTCAACGACATGATATGCGGTAAAAACTTTGGTAAAACTGTGGTTAAAATTAATAACCCACTTTAATTTTAAACGGTTTGTAAGGCCAAGTCCTTACAAGCCACAAAAGGACTGACATGATCAAACTACACCATTTAAATAAATCACGTTCTAAACGCGTAATTTGGCTTTTAGAAGAGCTAAATGTTGACTACGAAATTGTGGCTTATCAGCGTAATAAAGACACATTTTTAGCCCCTGACGAATTAAAGCATATTCATCAACTTGGTAAGTCACCGGTAATTGAAGATGGCGGTTTAATTATTGCTGAATCAGGCGCTATTACCGATTACCTTATTACTAAATACGGCAATGGTAAATTTGCTCCAAAAGTAGATACCGCTGAATATGTTGACTACCAGCAATGGCTGCACTTTGCAGAAAGCTCAGCAATTTTACCGCTTTTACTTAAAATGTTTGTACTAAAAGACGGCGCTAAAACGCAGTTTTTAGAAGGCTATGCTGACGCTGAAACAGCTAAAGTAATTAGCTACTTTAACGACCGCCTTGAAGGTAAACGTTATTTAGTGGGCGATACCCTAACGGGAGCTGATTTTATGATGTCGTTTATTGTTGAAATAGTTAAAAACTCAGGTCAATTAGCGCACTTTAAAAACCTCGTTAAATACGACGAGCAATTACAAAGTCATGAGAAGTTTCATACAGCTAATGAGCTAGAAGCAAAGTACGACTAACTACTTTTATATAATCTTTTTGTATAATCTTTTTGTATAATCTTTTTATACAACATCAAGGGGCATTTAGCCTAATGCCAGTCAGTTAAGCTGACTGGCATTTTTCTTTTTATGGGGATACTTAGATGGTTTTGGCTTAACCCATCGGGGATATCTTCTATCCTCTCGTCTAGCTGGAAGCTTAAATAAGACCAGTGTATTGAGTAAGTGCTGCCAGTGTATTG
>NZ_JADYXO010000031.1:0-36364 GCF_015864295.1 Pseudoalteromonas sp. NZS127_1
CAGTAGTGAAACGAAACAGCGCCGATGATAGTGTAGCATTTGCTATGTGAAAGTAGGACATTACCAGGCTTCAAATTCAGTCGAAGGACTTTAATCTTAATAATTAAAATAAGAAAATTGAAAAGAATTTTCTTGGTGACAATAGCGTTTTGGACCCACCTGACTCCATGCCGAACTCAGTAGTGAAACAAAACAGCGCCGATGATAGTGTAGCATTTGCTATGTGAAAGTAGGACATTGCCAGGATTTAATTAAGAGAAACCCGTTATAGCAATATAACGGGTTTTTTGCTTTTTGAAATTAGTAAAACTCTGCATACTAAGAGACGATACGATTAATAATAGTGTAGTATTTCACTGTGACTCTCTACCGCTGTGGGCACTACGACATCCTACTGCGTAGCGCACCGACTTCACATTGTAGAGCGCTCGAACTTAAGATTCGGGCTTTTTTATGTCTGCAGAAAAGTGAAAAACACGCAATTAACACACACTCACATCAACACCTATCACGTAGGTCGGGCGAGCGTAGCGACTCCCGACACTAAAATCATAAAAATCTCCGCTCGACAATGAGTTCGTAGCATTTGCACTGTGACTCTCCACCGCAGTGGGCATCATGACATTACCAGGATTTAATTAAGAGAAACCAGATACAGTAATGTGACGTTTTTTTCTATTTAAATTTAGTAAAATCTCACCGTTAAATTCGACAACAAAACTAGGTGCACCTAATAGCGCGTGTTAAAATCCAATTCTTATGAATGACGATATAGAGGTCTAGATTGCCTACAGCTGATTACCAAAAGGTGCTTGATGAAATAGCACATGAAGTACGTCCTTTATTATCACAAGGGAAAGTAGCTGATTATATACCGGCGCTTGCCGAGGTTGATCCGGAACAATTTTCTATCGCTATTTATACAACTGATGGTGAAACTGTGTGCGCAGGGGATTGTTCTCAACGCTTCACTATTCAATCAGTTTCTAAAGTTATGACACTTACTATGGCACTACAGCGTTATGGTGATGAACTTTGGCATAGAGTCGGAAAGGAACCCTCAGGTACAGCCTTTAACTCGCTTACACAGCTTGAGTTTGAAAAGGGGATTCCTCGTAACCCATTCATCAATGCAGGCGCAATTGTAACGTGTGATGCATTATACAGCCGCTTATCTGCGCCAATGCATTCTATGCTCGAAACTTTCAGGTTATTAGCTGGTAATAGAGGCATAGTAATTGATAAAAAAGTCGCTAATTCAGAGTATGAGTTCAGGCACCGAAATGCTGCTATGGCACATTTAATGAAGTCATTTGGTAATTTTGAAAACGAAGTTGATGATGTTTTGTGGGCTTACTTTAACTTTTGTTCTATTGAGCTCAACTGTATTGAATTAGCAAAAGCTTATAATTTTTTAGCTAATAAAGGTGTTGATAATCGATCGGGCAATCGTGTTTTAAGTAGTCGTCAGAATAAACAGCTTAATTCGCTTTTATTCACGAGTGGTTTATATGATGCTGCGGGTGATTTTGGTTACAGAGTGGGCATGCCAGGTAAGTCGGGAGTGTCAGGAACTATTTTAGCTGTGTTACCAAATAAGTTTACTGTAGCTGTTTATTCTCCGGGGCTTAATTCGTTTGGTAACTCCGTTGCAGGAATAGCAGCATTAGAACTGCTATCTAAAAAGCTCGATATTTCTATTTTTTAGGAAATCGATAGGGAGCAATAATTGCTCCCACCGTTATTTATTGTTCCCAATAAACTTGTTCTAAACAATCTTCACGTTCAGGTAAACCACGAGATAAACGCGGAGAGTGCTGAACTAATACTTCATAGCTCGCTCGGTTAGCATATTTACTAATTTGCGATAGTGACGAGTAAGTAATAGCTTGTTGCTGATGTTTAGCTGAGTTTGCCACATTAAGCTTATGGTAAACATTCGCTGACAAATCATGTAGTACAGCCGCAAGTGCGCAGTCACCTGCACCATTGGTGTTTTTTATTGAATCAGGTCCACCCATAAATGGGGCCGTATGACTGTATGCTCTGATAGGTTCATCACACTCATCTTTACGCATAGCTCGTGAGAATTCGTAACGGTTAAAATCAGGTATGGCGCCTGGTAGTAACGGGTATTCGGTTTCACGCTTTAAGCTTTCGTCTACGTAGCCGGCCATAAATAAGCCTTTTTCGCCAGCGGTACAAATAACTAAGTCTACCCAATCAAGTGCTTTATCAGCAGCTAGAAGAGGATCTTCAAAACCTGTAATAGCTAAACCTTCTTCTTCGTTCATAGCAAGAATATCAACATGCTTTTCAACAAAGTTTGCCCACCAAGTAGGGTCTTGTTCAATTAAGAACTTAGTACCGAGTGTTAGCACAACTGGCACACCTGCGTCATTAGCGTATTTTACCGCTTGCATAGTGGCTTCAGTCATTGTTTCGCTACCTTGAGTACGCATAAGATAGGCACTAATCACTAACGCTGATGAATTCTCAATAAGGTCTTTATCGATAGATTCAGGACGTAAGTGATTCATTAGGCCTGCACTTATTGCAAAAGTACGCTCACCGGTTTCATCAATTAATGTAAAACAACGCCCTACAGGCCCATCAACTGGTTGAAGGTAGTTTAAGTCTACACGGCTTGAGGTATTACATAAAAAACGGTAAGCGTAGCTACCTATTTTTATATTTTCGCTCATTACGCCTAATAAAACTGAGCGATCATCTGCAAGTACAGAGTAGTTGTGCATAGTGTTACCAATGGTTCCACCGGCAAACTCAAAATCAACCATATTGTTTAATTTTAAACGATCGTATAAGGCGTTTGTTGTATCGCTATCAATAACTTGCGACATCCCTCTACGTAGTTGAAATTCGTCAAGGAAAGCTTGATCAACTTTTGCCTCTATATCAACAACGATCTGATCGATACCCGTAATATAACTACGTTGTAATCGCTCTGTTGCGTTAAGTTGATTGGTAAGTGGATCTTTGGCTTCCACTGGAAAATAATGTTTATGCCTGCGGCGTCCAGGAAATTTCATTTGCTACCCGTGTTGTGAGCTAAATAAAAAAAGCGTGAGATTATAGCGTAAATCAGCACGAGTGAGCCATTACAAACGGGTAAATATTGTTTTATTTTTGGAATAAAGTAATGAATGGCGCACTTTAGAGTGCTAACTAGGTATAATTACAGCATAAAAGGTTATTTAAGTAGAAATAATGAACGAACCATTTGATGATTCCTACTGGATGGAACAAGCGCTTTTGTATGCAAAGCAAGCAGAGCTGCTTGATGAAATTCCGGTTGGAGCAATTGTAGTCAAAGATAACCAGCTAGTTTCAGTCGGGTATAACCGCTCAATAACGGATAATGACCCATCTGCCCATGCCGAAATGATTGCAGTGCGAGAAGCTGGAAAAGTCCTTAACAATTACCGCTTAATTGATTGCACCCTATACGTAACGTTAGAGCCATGTTCTATGTGTGCGGGATTGTTAGTGCATAGCAGAATAAAGCGTTTAGTATTTGGAGCAGTCGATGCTAAAACAGGGTCTGCGGGTTCAATTATGAATTTATTACAAGAGCCTAAGTTAAATCATCAAGTTGAGGTGTGCGGTGGTGTTTTGGCACAGCTGTGCGGTGATACTATTTCGAATTTTTTTAAACGTAGAAGAGCGCAAATTAAAGCAGCTAAGAAAGCTGCTCGTGATGAACAAATAAATAAGCCTAACTAGAGTTAACTAGCGATTGGCTCTATTTCTGATTCGGCCATTTGCTGCATAGCAAACATTCGGCGACGCCAGATGATTTTTTTGTGTAGTTTTCGCAACATAACACGACGACGTGTGGCCGTTGAATAAATGACATTGCGTTTTAATCTTTGTGTGCGTCTACGTTTTAGCATGTTTTCTCCTAATGCAAGAGTGAGAAAGGCACGGGTATATCTTATAAAATAATAATATACAATTAACACACATTAGTGATCATTTGGTGACAAGTAAACAGATATTTAATTTACTTAAATTTTGCTTACTGACATACTCAATAAACGGGTACTTATATTAATCTTAGCCATTGTTTTCACTCGACTGTTCGGGTTCGATTATAGGTTGTTGTTTTTCTGTTTGAGCTTCATCTGCCTTACTTTTTACTTCACTTTTCACTTCACTTTTTTCGTTTAGCTTTAGCTTTAGCTCAGTATCAGTGCTCAACTCTGTAATTGGTTTTGGCTCAGGCTCTGCAGCAATAGCATCATTTTCATCTAGCCAAACAAGTGCATCGTAATAGCGACGAATATTATCGACATATTTAACAGCTACATCGCCTCGGGCATAACCGTAGCGAGTTTTACGGTAATAGCGCTTTTTAATTAATAGCGGTAGGCGTTTTTTTACATCAGCCCATTTGTCAGGACTTGCACCTTGCTGTTCGGTAATTATACGTGCGTCGTTAACGTGCCCCCAACCTACATTGTATCCGGCCAAAGCAAGCCATGTGCGGTCGGGTTGCGGGATACGGTCAGGAATACGTTTAATAAGCTTGCTTAAGTATTTAGCGCCACCACGAATGTTTTGCTCTGGCTCTAATCGGTTAGTAACACCCACTTGTTTGGCTGTACTGCGAGTTAGCATCATGATGCCGCGCACACCTGTTGGTGATTTAGCGCGAGGATTCCACATAGATTCTTGATAGCTTAGTGCTGCTAATAATCGCCAGTCAAGGCTACCTGCATATTGTTCAAACCATGGCTGGTATGTTGGTAAGGTTTCTTTAATTGCTTCGATATAAGCAAGGGTATTTACATAATTAAATTGGCGTACGTGACCAAAATACTTTTCTTCGAGTACGTAGAGCTGGTTACTTTGCTTAACGTCACCAAAAAATGGCACCAATAACGCATATAAAGAGTCGTCATCTGATTTATTGAGTATCCATGCAATAGGGTCGTTATGGCTAACTGAAAAACCGATGCTTAAATTGGGGTGATAACGGCGAAACAACGATAATGTATGTGTATCGGCTAGGGTGTAATCTATCTCGCCATCAATAACCGCTTGAAGTAATTCTTCTTCATCAAACTCTTCGCTCTCTATCCAGGTAAGGTCTGGATTGTTCTTCTTCATTTTTTGTAGAGTAAGCGAGTGGCTACTTTTAGCTATAACAGTAAAGTTACCGTCTAAATCGTCAAACTCTCGAGGACGAACGCGACCTTGCTTATAAACTAATTTTTGGCTAATTGTTCTGTAAGTTGGCCCAAAGCGGTATTGCTCTGCACGGGTTTTATTATAGGTAAGTCCTGACGCTATTAAGTCTAAATCACCGCTTTCAAGGCGTTCAAACATGTCAGATAAGTTAAAGAAAGGGACTATTTCAAGCTCTACACCTAAATATTCAGCGAAGGCTTGAGATAACTCATATTCAAAGCCTTGCTCACCTTGAACGGCTTGATAATAATTACTAGCACTCGCAAGGGTACCCACACGTATTTTATTGTGTTCTTTTATTTGGGCGAGTTGAGTTGGCTGCTCTTGCATATCGCATGCACATAACAGCATAACTAAAGTAATGATTATTATTAGTTTTTCTTTGAACATTGAGTGCCCCTTAAGCTCGCCAGTCACCGTTATAGCAAAACTAAGCCATCGCGTCACTTTACCTTTTATTTTATTAACCAAAAGAGGCTATAAATAAAGCTAAAAAGTTAATTTTATGAAAAGCGTAATTTTGAGTTAAATCTGAATGCTAATTGGACTATAATGCGTGCCTAAAATATCGTTCAATCCCTAACCCCGGATGAAATTACCTATGTTGATCCTTCGTGGTGCACCAGCACTGTCAGAGTTCAGAGTTAATAAAATTTTAGCGCGTTGCCAACAATCGCAACTTCCAGTCACTAACGTATACGCCGAGTATGCTCACTTTGCCGATTTAACATCGCCGTTGAGTAGCTCCGAGCAAACCAAGCTTGAAAAACTATTAACTTACGGTCCAACTATTGCTGAGCATACCCCAGCCGGCAAACTTGTACTTGTTACACCTCGCCCAGGTACCATTTCACCTTGGGCATCTAAAGCAACCGATATTGCCCATAACTGTGGTTTAAAACAGGTTCACCGTGTTGAACGCGGTATTGCTTATTATGTTGAAGGTGACTTAAACGCAGAACAACTTGCACAAGTAATTGCGTTATTACACGACCGTATGACCGAAGCCACGCATAGTGAGCTTGAAGATGCTGCACAACTGTTTCGCAGTGATGCACCGCGCCAAATGTCGTCTGTTGATATTTTAGGTGGCGGACGCGAAGCATTAGCAATAGCCAATGTTGAGCAAGGTTTTGCCCTTGCTGATGACGAAATAGATTACTTGGTAGAAAACTTTATAAAGTTAGGACGTAACCCTAATGATATCGAATTGTTTATGTTTGCACAGGCAAACTCAGAGCATTGTCGCCATAAAATATTTAATGCTGACTGGACAATCGATGGAAAAGAGCAGCCAAAATCGCTGTTTAAAATGATTAAAAATACCTTTGAGCTAAATCCTGAAAATGTATTGTCGGCGTATAAAGATAACGCGGCAGTAATGAAAGGCTCAAAAGCGGGTCGCTTCTTCCCAAATGCGCAAGGTGAATATGCGTATCATCAAGAAGACATTGAAATATTAATGAAAGTTGAAACTCATAACCATCCAACAGCTATTGCGCCATTCTCTGGTGCAGCTACGGGCTCTGGCGGTGAGATTCGCGATGAAGGCGCAACAGGTCGTGGCTCTAAACCAAAAGCTGGTTTAGTTGGCTTTACGGTATCAAACTTACGTATTCCAGGTTACGAGCAACCATGGGAAAGCGATTTTGGTAAGCCGAGTCGTATTGTTAACGCGCTTGATATAATGACAGAAGGTCCACTGGGTGGCGCTGCATTTAATAATGAGTTTGGTCGTCCTAACTTATTAGGTTACTTCCGTACTTACGAAGAAAAAGTAACAAGCCATAATGGCGAAGAAGTACGTGGTTATCATAAACCAATTATGCTTGCCGGTGGTTTAGGTAATATTCGCTCTGATCATGTTCAAAAAGGTGATATTCCTGTAGGCGCTAAATTAATTGCGCTAGGTGGGCCTGCAATGAACATTGGTTTAGGCGGTGGTGCTGCATCAAGCATGGCTTCAGGTCAGTCAAATGAAGATTTAGACTTTGCTTCAGTACAGCGCGAAAACCCAGAAATGGAACGTCGTTGCCAAGAAGTTATCGATAAATGTTGGCAGCTAGGTGATGAAAACCCAATTGCATTTATCCACGATGTAGGTGCTGGCGGTTTATCAAATGCGTTTCCTGAGCTTGTTAATGATGGCGGACGTGGTGGTAAGTTCCAATTACGTAGCATTCCTAACGATGAGCCAGGCATGGCACCGCACGAAATTTGGTGTAATGAATCACAAGAGCGTTATGTACTCGCTGTTGGCGTAGAGGACTTTGACCGCTTTGAAGCAATTTGTAAGCGTGAACGTGCCCAGTACGCTGTTATTGGTGAAGCAACCGCTGAACCTCACTTAACAGTGTCAGACAGCCACTTTGAAAATAACCCTGTTGATTTACCGCTGGACGTATTATTAGGTAAAGCACCTAAAATGCATCGCGATGTAACGTCAAAGCAAGTTGTTGGTAAAGCGCTTGATACTACATTAATAAATGCAGCAGATGCAGCGCAGCGCTTAATGCGTTTACCAGCCATTGCAGAAAAAACATTCCTAATAACAATCGGCGATCGCTCAGTTACGGGTTTAGTAGCGCGCGATCAAATGGTCGGTCCTTGGCAAGTGCCTGTTGCTAACTGTGCAGTAACTGCGGCAACGTATGATACTTACCACGGTGAAGCTATGTCACTCGGTGAGCGTACTCCTGCAGCATTACTTAATTACGGTGCATCTGCTCGTTTAGCTGTAGCTGAGTCGTTAACTAATATTGCCTGTGCAAACATCGGTAGCCTTGAAAACATTAAGTTATCGGCAAACTGGATGGCAGCAGCGGGTCACCCAGGTGAAGATGCTGGTTTATACGAAGCGGTTAAAGCCGTAGGGGAAGAGCTTTGTCCTGCGCTTGGTTTAACGATTCCAGTAGGTAAAGATTCTATGTCAATGAAAACGACATGGAAAGATGAAGGTGACTCACAAGAGAAGTCAGTAACGTCGCCGCTTTCACTGGTTATAACTGCGTTTGGTCGTGTTGACGACGTACGTAAAACAGTAACTCCAGAACTGCGTACAGATAAAGGCGACACATCGCTTATATTAGTTGATTTAGGTGCGGGTAAAAACCGCATGGGTGCATCAAGCCTTGCGCAAGTTTATAAGCAATTAGGTGATGTAACACCTGATGTAGATAGCCCAGAGTTATTAAAAGGCTTTTATAACGCAATGCAAGCGCTTGTGGCCGATAGTAAGTTACTTGCTTATCATGACCGTTCAGACGGTGGTTTATTTACCACGGTTGCTGAAATGGCGTTTACGGGTCATACCGGTGTAACGGTTGATTTAGCAGGTTTAACAGGTTCGGACATTGAAGCGCTTTATAACGAAGAGCTAGGTGCAGTAATTCAAGTTGCAAATAGTGATTTAGATGCAGTAAATGCTGTGTTTGAGCAACATGGTATTGCAGTAATTACTCACAACATCGGTACACTTAATAGCGACGATACGATTATATTTAACCGTGGCGAAAACACGGTACTTAATCATACGCGTACTGAGCTTCGCACTATTTGGGCTGAAACAACGTATCAAATGCAAGCACGCCGTGATAACCCTGAGTGTGCTAAGCAAGAGTTTGATGCAAAGTTTGATGCAAAAGATCCAGGCTTAAACGTAAAACTAAACTTTGATTTAAACGAAGATATAGCTGCACCATACATTGCAACCGGTGCTAAACCGCAAATGGCTATTTTACGTGAGCAAGGTGTTAACTCTCATTTAGAAATGGCGGCTGCGTTTAATCGTGCTGGTTTTGCTGCCATTGATGTACACATGAGCGACATTTTAGAAGGTCGTTTAACGCTAGAGCAATTTAAAGGTTTAGTGGCATGTGGTGGTTTCTCATACGGTGACGTACTTGGTGCGGGTGAAGGTTGGGCTAAGTCTATTTTGTTTAACGATATGGCACGCGATCAGTTCCAAAACTTCTTCCACCGCGAAGATACCTTTAGCTTAGGTGTATGTAACGGTTGCCAAATGTTATCAACATTAAAAGAGTTGATCCCTGGCACTGAACATTGGCCGCGCTTTGTAACTAATAAATCAGAGCGTTTTGAAGCACGCTTTAGTTTAGTAGAAATACAAGAAAATCCGTCTGTGTTCTTTAACGGAATGGCTGGCTCGCGTATGCCTATAGCGGTTTCTCATGGTGAAGGTCATGCTGAGTTTGCAAACGATGCAGCCACTAAAGCGGCGCTTAATAGCGGCACTGTAGCGGTTAAGTTTGTAGATAACTACGGTAACCCTACTACGCAGTACCCAGCTAACCCTAATGGATCTCCAGAAGGTATTACAGGTATTACCTCTACTGATGGTCGCGCAACTGTAATGATGCCGCATCCAGAACGCGTATTTAGAAGCGTTGCTAACTCTTGGCATCCTGATGAATGGATCGAAGATAGCCCGTGGATGCGTATGTTCCGTAATGCACGTAAAAATGTAGGTTAATTACATTTGCGTTTATACAAGTTAGATTCATAATCTAGCTGTAAAATAAAAAAGGCTGCATTGTGCAGCCTTTTTTGATTAGTATGCTTTTTGCACCAAGTTAAAAGCACAAAGCATGTAAGGATAGTATGTTTAAACGAGTTGGTTTAATTGTTGGGGCTATATTGCTAAGTATCTTGCTGCTTGGTTATGTATTTCGTTTGCCTTTATTACAGTGGGCTATAGCGCCTGAGCTTAAAAAAGCAGGCATTACGTTAAGTTGTCTCGACTTTTCAATTACGTCTGAGCTAAATATCTATGCTGATAAAGTGTGTGTGAATTATCAAAATCAACAGTTACAACTTACTGGTATTACTGCAAATATAAAACGTATAGATATTAAAAATGCTGTGCTAACGGTTAATCCTTTCCCTAAAAACGATAATGCTAATCAACTTGCTAAAAATCTTGATTTAGCGCTTCCTTCAACCCGTCCATTAATCAGCATTAAACAGCTTGCAGTAAAAAGTGATCAGCTCAATAAGCCACTAAAAATAAGTATATTGGAACCCACACTAAATCAGTTTAATGTCACTGGTGATATAAACGCGAGTGCGATTTTGACTGCTGATAAAGTAAGTGGTCAGTTTGCAGTAAATGACACTCTTTTAAAGCAAGTTATAAACACTAAAAACACCTTAATAGCTGGCGTTAATTTTAATACTCAGCAAGCGTTTAGCTTTGACGGTATAGAGCTTAAATTAAATGGCGATATTAGTGCCCAGTTTACTCATACTTATGAGCAATGTCAGGCCAACGTATTAACCTCTGGCAAGTTGGCAACTCATTTTAATTTAAACAGCCAAGCGTTAATGCTTAATACCGATTTGCTTAATAACAAAATTAATTTAACGCCAAGTTGTGCGAATTTAATTTCACCGAGTGAATACGCAGGTTTTGTCAGCAATCAAGTTCCTTTAAATTGGCAACTTAAACTCCCTCAATCAATTCGCTTAAAGGATAGTGAGCTGAGCTTATCTGCAATTAATTTGGTGAGTGAGGGCGTTAAGCAATTTGATATTTTAATGACAGATACAGCAGTTAATATTAAATCGCCACTTGAAAACGTACAGACAAATTTATCAGCTCAAATAAGCACACCCGATATAAATAATTTCAGCGTTAATGCTCAGTTAGTGGGCACTACGATTAAAGGCGATTACGCGGTTGCGCTTGAAAGCTTGCCTGAATTTGTTCCTGCAACAGCGAATGGGCTTAGCCTTGGTGGTCACTTTGATATAAGTGAGTTTATTGACTCAAAACCAGTTGGGCTTATAAATGCTAAATTAACGCTCAATAGTGTAGATGCGTTTGATATAAGCGCAGTGCAATACCAAGGTGATTTAACTGCAAAAATGGATAAGCAGTTAAACGCAGAAGTAACATTAACGCATCAATTTAAAAGCGCACAATATAAAAAATTTAAAGCAACGGATATAAGTAACACATTAACAGCAAATGCTAATTTAGGCGTGGGCGAGTTATTTGCCGAGTTAACAGCAAAAACGAATATAAAGGCTGTTAATAGCCCTGACATAAAACTTAATAATATAAAAGTAGAGTCTAATGGGCTACAAAGCCGTGCACTAAAAGCCACTCATCACGCATTTATAAACGATGTCGAGTTAGTGATAAATCATCATGTATCGGCGCAAGCTAATCCGTTTGAAGTCATTATTCCTGAACAAGGTGTGCTGCCATTAAATGCATTTATTAGTCAATTTGAACCACTTGCGCAACTAACCGAGGGTAAATTTAATGGCTATATTAGTGGTGATGTAAACTTGCAAAACGCTTCATTCAATATAGGGGTTACTCACATAGGTGCACTTTATAACGATTACCTTGCGAGTGATTTGAATAGCGTATTTAGCGGGCAATATAATTCAGGTAAGCTTAATGTAAAACCAACTACCTTTAATTTAAATGAATTTAGAGCCGGTGCTGTTGTAAAAAATATTAAAGGGCAGTGGCAAGTTAACGATAATAGCGCTCTAGTAAACGATATAACGGGCGATGTATTTGGCGGCGAATTTTCGTTAGATACCTACACAGTAGGGAAGCCAAATCAAGTCGCTAATGTTAAGTTTGAAAATATTGATGCGAGTAAACTCGTTACACTCGATGATAAGTCGGGCATTGTATTAACGGGACGCTTAGCAGGCGCGTTGCCAGTCCACTTTAATAGTGGTGAAATTGAAATAATTGATGGCAGTTTATTTAGCCAAGGCACAGGTAATTTAAAAATTACTAATAACGCAGCGTTTGATTCGGTGATGCAGCAACAGCAAGAGTTGCAACCTGTGTTAGGATTATTAACAAATCTAGATATTCAAAAGCTAAATAGTAGTGTTGCACTAAAAAGTGATGGTTGGTTAAAACTCGGTGTTAACTTACAAGGTTATAATAAAGCAGAGCAGCAGCAAGTTAACTTTAACTACAATCATGAAGAAAACGTATTTACACTTTTACGCGCATTGCGTTTAAGTGACGAAATTACACAAAAAGTTGAGCAACAATACTCACAAAAAGGAAACTAATAATGAGACAGTCGTTATCGATAAAAGTACTGCTCGCGCTGGGTGCTATTAGCGTACTAAGTGCCTGCACGCACCGTGTTGAGGTGTCTGCAAAAGAGCCTATTACAATTAATTTAAATGTGAAAGTTGATCACGAAATTCGCGTAAAAGTAGACAAAGAACTCGACAGTTTATTTAGTGACGACAGTGAGTTATTTTAAGGAGTTAGAACATGAATACGAAGAAAAAATTAAATATTATTACATTACTTAGCGCTGTATGTATGTCGTTCTCTGTGTGGGCTATTAGCCTTGATGACGCCAAAAACCAAGGTTTAGTCGGTGAGGATAGCTCTGGTTATTTAGGGCTTGTTGTACAAAATGAAGAAGCAAAAGCGGTTGTTGATGACATAAATGCAAAGCGTAAAGCGCAGTACTTAAAGCTGGCTAAAAAGAATAACTTGTCACTTTCACAAGTAGAGGCACTCGCCGCTGCCAAAACAATTGAAAAAACCCAAAGTGGTCATTACGTTGAAGTAAATGGTAACTGGGTTAAAAAATAGCGATCCCAGCTAGCTTTACTTTGCTAAAGCTAAGAATAAAATCAAGAATAAAACCGAGCCTCTAAGCGCTCGGTTTTTTACAGCCTTCGAGTAACTGCTGCCAAAAATCAATACCCTTACGCCTTGCTAGGTTTATATTATGCTCTGGAATAGATTCAGGCTCGTTATAACTATCAAGCGCTTCGCTCATACTTGCTTCGCGGATTAAATGCAGAGTAGGAAAAGGCGCTCTATTTGTGTAGTTTGCGGCATCGGTTTCATCACTGTCGGCAAATACGTAATCAGGATGAAAGTTAGCAATTTGATACTTGCCTTCAAACCCTTGCGCGACTAAAAGCGCATTAGCTAAATCGACCAAGTCTAAAAAGTCTTCAAAATCACTAAAGCCGTTATCAAACATGATAAGCGTTGTTTCGCGCTCTGGTTCACGGTCAAGCTCAACACATTGCTCAAGCATATCCATTACGGCGTCATCCATGCTCGTTGCTGGGCTTACGATGTAATGAATACAATTATTTTCTACTTCTTTGCGGGCAAACGGGCAAAAGTTATATTTAACAATAACAGATGATACCCATTCGCGGGTTTGGCTTATAGCTATGTTGGTCACGGTTTTGGCTCTAAATATTGGTGAATAATGGTAAGTGTTTTTTGTATTGCACCTTGGTTTTTAGCTACGCATTGCGCGGCTTTAATACCTAAGGTTTGGCATGCTTTTGTGTTTTGGCTAAACGTTATGAGCTGCTTTGCTAGTTCGTCGTTGTTATCAACCATTACGGCGCCTTTGAGCTTTATTAGCTCGGGATAAACATGGTCAAAATTATATGTGTGTGGACCTGTTATTACACCTACCGAAAACGCCGCTGATTCCAGTGGGTTATGCCCACCTCTGCGAATTAAGCTGCCACCAATAAAGCTTACATTTGCAGCGCCATATAAACACTGTAACTCACCAAGCGTATCAGCAAGAAGTACTTGTTCATTGTTGTAGTTATTTTGGCTACGACGGCTAAAACTAAGTGGGCTTTGTGTTAAAAGCTCTGCCACTTTATCAAATTGCTCTGGATGGCGCGGAGCAATTATAAGTAATGCATTCGGTTGTTTTTTTAGTAACTCTTGGTGAGCTGCCAATACTAATTCATGTTCTACAGGATGTGTTGAGCCTGCAACCCATACAAAGCGCTCGTCAGTATCGTGCTCATTACTGCTATTTTCATTACTATTATTTTTATTAATACTATAAAGCTGTTTAAGGTTGAGTACTTTGGCTAATTGCTCTTCACTTGGTGTTATATCAAATTTTATAGAGCCTGTTACATAGCTTTTTGAAGTTTCGAGACCAAGCTCTATAAAACGCTCCGCATCTGCCTTGTTATGACTCGCAAGTACTGTAATTGAGCGCATAATAATATGCGTTAATTTAGCGACCTTTTGATAGCCTTGCTGCGACTTTTCAGAGAGCCTTGCATTGATAACAAGTATCGGTATATTTTTTTTGTGACTTATCGCCATTAAATTTGGCCATAGCTCGGTTTCTAAAATACATAATGCTTGTGGCTTAATACGCTTTAAAAATCGGGCTGTCGCAAACGGAAAATCAATTGGTAAGTAGCTACACGCAACAGTATTTTTAAATTGGTTAAGTATTTGCTCTCTGCCTGTTGGGGTATTACAGGTTATAAGTATATTTAAATTTGGATGCGCTTTTTGAAGCGCTTTAATAAGCGGCGTTGCGGCAAGTACCTCACCAACAGACGCACAATGAAAAACTAAAGGCTTGGTTTTAGTCGTAAATAAAGACTTACTGACAAACCCAAAGCGCTCTTTAAAGTGTGCACGATAGCCTTGGTTTTTTTTACCTCGTAAAATATAGAGATAAAATACAATCAGTGGGCTAATAAAAATTAATGCTAAGGAGTAAAAAATGCGTGCCATACTGATCATTCTTAAAGGGAAGTGGCGTTAGTTTACCGTGAAATAGCCGTTTTCTAAACATACTCGCAATAAAATATGGTCTGGGTTCAGTTATAACCCGATAAAATGCACACAATTAAATAAAATTATGGAATAATGGATTTAATTTTTCCCTGCTATTTCAGTTCCTAGAGGAATTTTTCATGTCAATTATCGATTCAGTGGCAGCTAGCTACGTTGAAACATTAAACCGTCATCAAGCATTATTTGAAACGATGGAAGCTTATCATCAAGAATCTATGCAACTGTTAGAAGCATGTCACAGTGCATTACAAGCGGGTGGCAAGATTGTTTGGTTTGGTAACGGCGGTAGTGCAGCCGATGCGCAGCATTTAGCAGCCGAGTTTGTAGTGCGTTATAAATTAGAGCGTGGTCCGCTTGCCTCAATGGCATTGACTACAGACACATCAATTTTAACTGCACACAGCAACGATTATCACTTTGATACGGTGTTTGAACGCCAAGTTCAAGCGCTATGTAAACCAGAAGATTTAGTTATAGGTTTAACCACATCAGGTACTAGTAATAATATTAATTTAGCATTAGAAGCTGCAAATAAACTAGGTGCTTTTACAGTGGCATTAACTGGACGTGATGGCGGTAAAGTAAAAGATATTGCTAAGTTACCTATCATTATAAAAAATGACGAAACAGCACGTATCCAAGAAGCTCACATGTTTATAGGTCACTGGTTATGTGAAGCCATGGATATGGTTGTTGCGGAGCAGCAGTAATGGATTTATCGTTATTAAAAAATTTATCGGCAGCACGAATATTGGTTGTTGGCGACGTAATGCTAGACCGTTATTGGTATGGCGATACAGGGCGTATTTCGCCAGAAGCGCCAGTACCCGTTGTTAAAGTAAGTAAATTCGAAGACAAAGCGGGCGGTGCAGCTAACGTTGCAAAAAACATAGCGCGTTTAGATGCAAAAGTAGGCTTGCTGGGCTTAATTGGTGAAGACGAAAGCGGTCAAATTTTAGAAACAATTCTAAAAGGTGAAAATATTAGCTCACAGCTAGTCAGTGTGTGTGATTTGCCAACTATTTCAAAAATGCGCGTTATTAGTCGTCATCAACAACTCGTTCGCTTAGATTTAGAAGAAACATTCACTGAGCAACACAGCCAACTTTTATTAAACCGTTTAGAGCTTGTGCTAGATGAATACGATTTCATTGTGTTCTCTGACTACAGTAAAGGATCTTTAAGCTTAATAAAAGAGATGGTAAGCCTTGCTAAAAGTGCGGGTAAAACGGTTTTAATCGATCCTAAATCGCCAGATTTACATTTATATGAAGGTGCTGATTACATTACGCCTAATTTACATGAGTTTAAGTTAGCAGGTGGTCAAACCGATTCAGAAGAAGCTTTGACAGCAAGTGCGCGTGATTTAATTAGCAAAAATGGCATTAATGCTATGTTGCTTACACGTTCTGAGCAAGGTATGTCGCTTATTAGTGCAGATGAAAAGTTTGATTTTGCAGCGCAAGAGCTTGAAGTAAGTGATGTAACCGGGGCTGGTGATACGGTTATAGCGACACTGGCGGTAATGCTTGGCGCGGGCATGGAACCTAAAGACGCTGTAGAGATTGCTAATTTAGCGGCAGGTATAGCGGTTAGTAAATTTGGAGCAGCTACGGTTTCGCCAGAAGAATTAAGTCGTAAGCTTGGACAGTATTTACATACTACTGGTGAACATTACCAAACACCATTTGATGATGTGCTTCAACATATTGAATTTGCAAAACAAAACGGTGAAACCATTGTATTTACTAATGGCTGCTTTGATATTTTACATGCTGGGCATGTGCGTTATTTAGCACAAGCTAAAGCGCGAGGCGATAGACTCGTTGTTGGATTAAATAATGACGAATCTATTACGCGTTTAAAAGGGGCAGATCGTCCTATTAACCCATTAGATGAACGTGCAATGGTACTTAGCGCACTTTCATCAGTTGATTGGGTTATTCCGTTTGGCAGTTTAGATGAAAACGATACTCCCGCTAAATTAATTGAGCAAATAAGCCCTGATATTTTAGTTAAGGGTGGCGACTACACCGTAGAGCAAATAGCGGGTGCTGAGCATGTACTTCGCCATGGCGGAAAAGTTGAAGTGCTTGAATTTTTAGATGGGTGCTCAACATCAAAAGTAATAAGTAAAATTAAACAGTAATTACTGATTTAGTTTGCTAAAAAATAAAAAAAAGGGATGAAAACACTGTTTTCATCCCTTTCTTACTTTTAATACGTTACTTTATTAAAAGTAACTTATTAAAAGTTATATTCGTACTTAGCAAATGCAGAAGTATCGTTTTCAGCACCGTCGTTGTTAGACGCAAAAGCACCTAAAGTGACGCGCCCTCCCATAGAGAGCATTCTGTAACGCAGTTCTAATTGCTTAGAGTTGTACGCTGTTTTAGTTATGCTGTTACCTAAATCGGGATTGCTAGGGTACCAATCGCTATTATCACTATTATAATCAACATTTCGTAACTTTACCTGCCAATCATCACCATTTGATAGTTGTCCTAACAATGTGAGAACAATTGATTGTGCATCGTTATCGTAAGTTGAGCCAATTGTGCGTCCGTGGTAACGGTAGCCTGATTTATAATCAGTATGTTCATAATAGCAATTTTCATCGACTAACCCTGTTGTACATGAAACACCAGTATCTATATATTCGACATTTATTAATATATTTTGATCGTATACTCGCTGTGTGGTTTGTAAGCCAAATAAATATGCTCTACTTGATGGCTTAAATTTTGAACTAGCATCTTCACCTATGGTGCTTGCATAAATAGCATATGGCTGACCTAATAATATATCAGACCAGCGAATATCAATTCCAGCTAACTGATTACCAATTTTAGATTCAAATTGACTATCGCAGCTTTCGCTACCATCAACACATGAAGCCTTCCCTGTAACTACATCAATAAAGTCGCCAGCAGAACCTGGTTGCCCTTCGCCAGCCCATTGTGCAGACCAGCTAAGTGCAATTTCTAGCTGTTGAATAGGGCGGAAATTAACACGGGTACTCCACAGTAAAGCATCAGGTATAACACGCGTAGACTCAAGTTTAGCCATTTGTGCAGTAAAGCTCCATTGACCAATCCAGCTCAGCCATGGTGTCTCGAAAGCAGTACTTTTTTCTCTGGTAACACTTAGTGCAGGTAAAGGTTTCGCATTACCTGACATAATTAAGCTGTTATCAACACCAGGTCCCCAAAATTGTTCAACAGCACCGGCTCTAAAAATCCAGTTACCTAAACGGTAAGCTAAGTAACTATCATCAAGTGAGGTATCGTTACAATCGGTTAAAGCTTGCTCGTTGGTAACTATATCGTCAGTCGTTTTTCCATCAACTAAACACTTTTTACCGTCTTTTCTATAATTTATAGCTACTTTAGCTGCAAAGTTATCGCCTAAATAAGCGTAAGCTGCAGAAAGCTCTGTTTCTTGAGTATTTGTTGCACCAAAGCTTGTTGCTATGATTGGATCTGTGGCTGCAAAAGCTGATAATTGAAGACTATGTGAGCTACTATTTTCTGATTTATATCGATGTTTAACGCGAAGTAAAGCATCTTGTAAGCTTGGAGATAATTGCTCCAGCGGCATACTTTCTACATCGCTTATAAAACTTTTCCACATAAGCGGATAGGTAGTTACAGGAGCTAAAATAACACCGGCATCAGCTAATTGTTGAATATCAGCTCTTAGACCATAATCATCGGGTTTTACCCATGGCTCAGCATTAACTGATGCGCTCATAGCGCAAAAAAGAGTAGAAAGTAGAAAAATTCTGTTTCGCAAAGTTCAGATCCTTGTGATTAAGATTGCGGCTAAGTTTATCAATCTAAGTCTGCTATTGCAGTAAATAATCAAATTTATAGAGTTAATTTAATATATTAAAATGTAACCTGTCTATCGTAATAAGTATCTGATTGATATACTGGAGCTCAAATAGGACATTGAGAATGCAATGAGCAACAAACGACTTTTATTTATTCCAGTATCATCACCGGAAGGCATTGGTGAATATATGCGCTCGTTGTTGTTGGCTCAAAGTTTACAGGCAGAACTTGCAGATTCTCTCGATATTCATTTTATATTAAATAAGCATACTCCTTATGCTAAAACTTGTCCTTTTAAAGCTACACTACTCGAACACTCAGCGACTAAAGAGCTTGATTTTGTTTGCGACTTTATAGAGCAATTTAAACCTGATGTCGTTGTTTTTGATTGTGCAGGACGTGCAGGGCATATGAAGGCGGCTAAAAAGGTAGGCGCTAAAGTTATATTCATTTCTCAGCATGCAAAAAAACGTGCTAAAGGCTTAAAACTTAACAGAATTAATTTAATTGATACACATTGGGTTGTACAGCCTGATTATTGTATTGAGCCACTTACATGGGCTGAAAGTACGAAGTTAGACATGTTTCCCTTGGCACATCCTCGAAATGTAGGTCCTTTTGTTACATTTGCCTCTTGCGCGCAAAAACGTGATGTTTTAAATCGCTATAACTTAGTATCGGAAGGCTATTTTATTGTAAATGCTGGCTCAGGCGGACATGTATTAAATAACCTTAATTGCGCTGATGTTTACTTTAAAGCCGCGCTTAAAATTACTAAGCACACTGGTTTAAAAGCAGTTGTTGTGTTTGGTCCCAATTATAAGAAAGCCATTCCTGAAAGTGATGAGGTTACTTGTTTAGCAAGTCTGCAAAGTACTGATTTTTTGGCATTAATGAGCCAAGCTAAAATCGCATTACTTAGCGGTGGAGATACTTTACTGCAAGCAATTGCAGTTCAAACCCCCGTTGTGGCATGTGCTATCTCAAAAGATCAAAATACACGTTTGGATCATTGTGTTAATGCAGGTGTTGTCATAAAAGCAAATCTTGATATTGATGAAATCACTACGAAAATAGCTCAAGTTATTAGCGAGCCTTTCTATAATGAATTCGTTGCTAAATATAGCCAACTTGATAATACACATAGCTTCGATGTGATCACTAATGGCATAAAAAATATGCTTATAGGGGATCGCTAATGAATATAGTGATTGTAATTGATTCCCTTGTGGGTGGTGGTGCTGAAAAAGTAATGCTTACCCTTGCTGAGGAAATGGCCAAGTTAAAGCACCGAATCACTATTTTGTCTCTTGCTAACTCTATTGAATATAATATCCCTGAAGTACTTAACGTGGAGAGTTTATTCGCACATAGGGCATCAAAAGTAGATCGATTTTGGCAGCGTAAAAATAGCATTTTAACACTACAAACTTGGTTTGAAAAAAAACAAAGCGAGCTGGGCAATATTGATTTAGTGCTTTCTAATCTTGATAGAAGTAATAACTTGCTCGCGCGTAGTAATATCAAAAATGTTCATTTTGTTATTCACAACTCAGTTAATGCAGAACTTGCACGTCAAAAAAAGTTAGGTCCATTTTCATACTTATATCTTAAAAAAAGTAAGCAAAATTTAAATGGTAAATCACTTATTTGCGTATCAAAGGGTGTTGAAAAAGAAATAACACAAGGGGATTTAATTAACCCAAGTGCAATTGCGACTATTTACAACCCGTTCGATTTTGAAAAAATAAGACAGCAAGCAAATGAGCAAAATAACAATATCCCAAATGAGCCCTACTTAATTCATGTAGGAAGACTCGCCAAACAAAAACGCCACGATATATTATTTGCAGCATTTGCAAAGCTTGATAAAAAATACAAGTTAGTACTTTTATGTAATAAACCGGCTAAAGCGCTAAAGCTTGCACAGGAATACGGCATAGAAAAACAGTTAGTAGTGCCAGGATTTCAACAAAACCCGTACAACTGGATTAAGCATGCCAAAGCTTTAGTGTTGAGTTCTGATTTTGAAGGACTTCCAACGGTATTAATTGAGGCTTTAGCGGTGGGTACTTCGGTAGTTAGCACTAATTGTACATTTGGACCAAGCGAGATATTAACAGGCGAGCTAAGTAAATATTTAGTACCCGTTCAGCAAGGTGAGGCATTAACCAATGCCGTTAAGCAGGTGCTAGCAGATAAGCCAAATGTAGAAAACGCAGATATTCTAAAACAAGTACAGGCAGAGCAGGTTGCTCTGAAGTATTTAGCATTGGCTAACTAAGTTAACTTATATTAGGTTAACTTATATTAGGTTAACTTATATTAGCGAGCGCTTTGAAGTAGTTGCTGTGCAGAGTTTGCCAGTCAGTCGCTTGCCAATTAAATGTCTCGTTTCGACCTTGTTCTTTTAAAAATGAGCGCTCAAGTCGTTCCATATTACTTTGTTGCCACTGCACATTAGGCATTTTTATTTCACCTCTATCAAAGTCGATAATGTACACATCACCAGTATCATCAAACAAAATGTTATTAATGTTTAAATCGGCGTGATAAACACCTTTTGAATGAAATAGCGCGATTGTTTTAGCTATGCGCTCCAACTCATCTTCGGTCAATGGGCGTTCAATTAATATATCGAGTACGCTTTTAGCGCCTTTAACAGCCTCGGTAATAATATCCCCACGATAAATTAATCCGCTGCGGGTTACTTTAGCTGCAATAGGGGTTGGTACGTTTAAACCAAGCTCTATAAGTTTACTCATTAAGCTAAACTCTTTATACACACGGGTTTGTTCAAGCCCTGGATATAAATATTGATCGCTTAGCAATTTACCCACTAAGCCACCGCGCCAATAATGCCTAAGTACGGCTGTTAATTCGTCTTGTTTAAAAAACCACGCAGTTGCTCGGCCCTTTTTAGCGCCCACAATTTTATTTCGTTGTTGCCAATAATTTGCATCAAACCAATCGAGAGTAATTTGGCTCGTGTATTTAGGGTGGCTTAATACAGTGTGATTGCCTTGCACGTGTTGTTTAAACATAGCTCTGCGTAATTGCTAAATAATATGCCTATATTAGCGCGTTTTAAAGCTGAGGATAAGTGCTTGCAATAGCGTGATTATAATTTAAGATCGGCTTTTGTATTTAATACCTAAGGGAATGTGTGACTCAAGCTCCTAACTATTCATCTATTTGTATATTAAGACTCTCAGCCATTGGCGACGTATGTCATGGTGTGAGTGCTGTACAAGCCATTCAAAAAGCACACCCTAATGCAAAAATCACCTGGGTTATTGGCAAAATAGAAGCCATGTTACTTGCTGACTTACCTGGTGTTGAGCTGGTGGTATTTGATAAAAAGCAAGGAAAAGCCGCACTTAAAAGCTTAAAGCAACGCTTTAAAGATCAACAGTTTGATGTACTACTTAACATGCAAGTTGCATTAAGGGCTGGATTTGTAGCGCATTGTATTCCTGCAAAAGTAAAAATAGGATTTGATTGGGCGCGTTCAAAAGAATTGCACAGCTTGTTTATTAATAAACGAATAGAGCCACAAGCTCAGGCGCATGTGCTTGAAGGCTTTAAAGGTTTTGCAAAAGCCATTGGTGTTGCTGATTATAAACCGAGTTGGAACATGCCATATACAGAGCAAGACCAAGCGATTGCAGATGAGTTACTAACACCAAAGTACCTAACTAATAAACTGTTAGTAATATCGCCAGCAGCAAGTAAAGCACAGCGCAATTGGCTCGCTGATCGTTATGCAGCATTGGCTGATTATGCAAATGAGCAAGGCTTTAAGGTGGTATTGACGGGGGGGCCAACAGAACTTGAAATTAACCTAGCAAATAGTATTGTTGAGTATAGTAAAACACCTATTTTAAATTTAGTGGGTAAAACGAAACTCAAAGAGTTGTTGTGCGTGTTAAAGCGTGGCAGCTTAGTGCTTGCGCCCGATACGGGTCCTGCACATATGGCGGTAACGGTTGGTACGCCGGTTATTGGTTTATACGCACATTCAAACCCAGCACGCACAGGTCCTTACTTATACCAAGACTACGTGGTAGAGGTTTATCATCAAAATTTGCTTAAGCAAACTGGTAAAACGGCTGAGCAAGTGCCGTGGGGTACGCGCGTAAAAGGCGATGATTTAATGAGCCAAATTACAGTTGATGACGTAAAAGCGATGTTTGATCATGTTGTACAAAAAGAGTCTTTGTAATGAATGTACAAAAAAAAAATAAAGCACTTTTTTTAGACCGAGATGGCGTAGTAAATGTTGATCATGGTTATGTGTATCAAAGCGATAAATTTGAATTTATTGAAGGTGTTTTTAGTACTTGTAAAGCATTTTATGATGCGGGCTATAAAATCATAATCGTCACTAATCAATCTGGAATTGGCCGAGGTTATTACACCGAAACTGATTTTTTAGCACTAACTGATTGGATGAAAACCCAATTTAGCGATCACAGTATTGAAGTTGCCGATGTGTACTTTTGCCCTCATCACCCTAAAAAAGCGCACCCTGAATATTTGAAAGAGTGCAGTTGCAGAAAGCCTGCGCCAGGGATGTTATTGCAAGGCATACAAGAGCATAACATCGACCCTGCTTGCAGTATTATGGTGGGCGATAAACTCAGTGATATGCAGGCTGCGAAAAAAGCAGGGATCACTACCCGCGTTTTAGTGCGTTCAGGTCAAAGCTTTGATGAAAGTGCCAAGCAAGAGGCTGATTTAATTATCGATTCTATAAACAGTTTACCTGCACTTTTAAAGACATAAATAAACTAAACAGATTAGCCTGTAAACTGGCAGGAATTCCTTCCAGTTTAGGGCGTTTGCGACGAACTACAAACCGTGCATTTTTCCCATTAAACTTTTACAATACCCCCCATAATAAACAGTCGCTTAAATGTGGTTGTTTACCCGTTCAAATAAATGGAGAACACAGATGAGAGCATCTGCTTTTTTTAGCCAGCTACAACAGCAAATTGAAGACGTAAAAACCGAAGGTTTGTATAAAAGCGAACGTATTATTAAATCTCAGCAGCAAGCTCAAATCGAAGTTGCATCAGGTAAAGTAATCAACTTTTGTGCTAATAACTACTTAGGTCTAGCTAATAGCCCAGAGCTAATTGAAGCTGCGCAAAACGGTTTAAATAATCATGGTTTTGGTGTTGCGTCTGTTCGTTTTATTTGTGGTACGCAAGATATTCATAAAACACTAGAGAAAAAAATCAGTGAGTTTTTGGAAACTGAAGACACCATTCTATATTCTTCGTGTTTTGATGCAAACACTGGTTTGTTTGAAACTATTTTAGGCGCAGAAGATGCTATTATTTCTGATTCGTTAAACCATGCATCAATTATTGATGGTGTACGTTTGTGTAAAGCTAAGCGTTTTCGTTATGCAAATAACGACATGGCTGATCTTGAAAAGCAACTTATTGCAGCAGATGAAGCTGGCGCTAAAACTAAACTAATTGCTACCGATGGCGTGTTTTCTATGGACGGCGTTATTTGTAATTTAGAAGCTGTGTGCGACCTAGCTGATAAATACGATGCACTTGTAATGGTTGATGACTCTCACGCAGTCGGCTTTGTTGGCGAAAACGGTAAAGGTACACCAGAGTACTGTAATGTATTAGACCGTGTAGATATTATCACCGGTACATTAGGTAAAGCGCTAGGCGGTGCTTCAGGTGGTTATACATCAGGTAAAAAAGAAATTGTTGAATGGTTACGTCAGCGCTCACGCCCATACTTATTCTCAAACTCATTAGCACCTTCAATTGTTACTGCATCAATTAAAGTACTTGAAATGCTAGAAAATGGCGGCGAGCTTCGCGCTAAACTTTGGTCAAATGCTAAATATTTCCGTGAGCAAATGGAAGCTGTTGGTTTTACGTGTGCAGGTAAAGATCATGCAATCATCCCAGTAATGCTGGGAGATGCAAAAGTAGCCTCGTTAATGGCTGATAAGTTACTTGTTGAAGGTATTTACGTAACTGGTTTTTCATTCCCTGTAGTACCAAAAGGGCAAGCCCGCATTCGTACACAAATTTCAGCGGCGCATAGCATTGAGCAACTCGATATTGCTATTGATGCATTTACCCGCATTGGTAAAGAAATGGGCGTTATTTAATTTTATTTTAAACCGAAGCCTTGCTTCGGTTTTTTAGTTGAGTGTGAATTATGAAAGCATTATCTAAATTAAAAGCAGAACCGGGCATTTGGATGACAGATGCGCCAAAGCCAGAAGTCGGTCATAACGACTTACTGATTAAAATTCGTAAAACAGCTATTTGTGGTACCGACGTACATATTTACAAATGGGATGAATGGGCAAGCAAAACTATTCCTACTCCAATGGTTGTTGGTCACGAGTATGTTGGTGAAGTCGTTGATATGGGCCAGGAAGTTCGTGGCTTTAAAGTAGGCGACCGCGTATCGGGTGAAGGTCATATTACATGTGGGCACTGTCGTAACTGTCGTGCTGGGCGTGTACATTTATGCCGAAATACAACAGGCGTAGGTGTAAACCGTGAAGGTGCATTTGCAGAGTATTTAGTTATTCCTGCATTTAATGCATTTAAAATTCCAGATAACATTTCTGACGAACTGGCTTCTATTTTTGACCCGTTTGGCAATGCAGTTCATACCGCATTATCGTTTGACTTAGTTGGCGAAGATGTACTTATTACTGGTGCAGGCCCAATTGGTATTATGGCAGCAGCGGTTGCAAAACACGTTGGTGCTCGCCACGTCGTTATTACCGACGTAAATGAATACCGCCTAGATTTAGCCCGCAAAATGGGTGCATCACGTGCTGTAAACGTGGCAAGCGAAAAGCTTGAAGATGTAATAAAAGACTTAGGTATGACAGAGGGCTTTGATATTGGTCTTGAGATGTCAGGTGTGCCAAGCGCTTTTAATTCAATGCTTAATAACATGAACCACGGCGGTAAAATTGCCATGCTAGGTATTCCACCATCTGATATGGCAGTTGATTGGAACCAAGTTATTTTTAAAGGTTTAGTGATTAAAGGTATTTACGGTCGCGAAATGTTCGAAACGTGGTACAAAATGGCAAGCTTGATTCAATCTGGTCTTGATTTGAACCCAATTATTACACATCAGTATTCTGTGGATGACTTCCAAGCTGGCTTTGATATGATGATTTCAGGTCAGTCAGGTAAAGTAATTTTAAACTGGGATTAGTTCCTAACTAAATTACAAGAAGGGCGGCTTTAGCCGCCTTTTTTATACTATTAATTAAAGAGACTTCAATGGCATTTAAACACATTTCTATAGCGCAAACGTTAGAACTTCTAGATAAAGAAGACGTTGTAATTGCAGATATTCGCGATCCAAATTCGTATCAAGCTGGTCGTATTCCAGGCTCAGAAGCACTTTCTAACGGTAATATTGCACAATTTATGATGGAAAAAGAATTCGATCAGCCAATTATTATTGTGTGTTACCACGGTATGAGCTCTCAGGGCGCAGCTAGTTATTTAGTTGAACAAGGCTTTGAAGATGTTTACAGCATGGATGGTGGCTTCACTGCTTGGGAAGCGGCTTACAGCGAGAAGGTAGAGCGATGATAGAGCTTGGCAGTTTAAATAACCCACGCGCCGCACAGGGCTTTATAGATTATTTAAAAAGCCAAGGCCTAGATGCAAAGATACACTCAGCAGATGGTAGTAATGTCATCATTAGCGTGACTGAAGAGGACTTTCATCAAGTTCAGCCGCTATGGACTGAATTTACACAAAACCCCAATCATGAAAAATACCAGCAAGCATCTTGGGATGTAGGCAGCACGCAATCGCCGCTTAAATATCAAGGGCAATCACTTAATCTTATGGCGCGATTTAAAGCGCTTAGCTGGCTTAACCAAACTGTTAGCATATTAAGTATTGTTATTTATGTCGCTTTTTTATTGGGTGGATTTGATGAAATTTATACAGCTCTGCAATTTAATCCATCACAACCGCTCAGTTGGTTAACACCTGCGCTTGTGCATTTTAGCGCGATGCATATTGTGTTTAATTTAATTTGGTGGATGTCGCTTGGCGACAATATCGAAAAGCAATGCGGAAAACTCAGCTTAATAGGTTTGTTTTTAGTGACTGCACTTATTAGTAATTGGGCGCAATACCTAATGGTTGGTCCTAACTTTGGCGGTTTGAGTGGCGTAGTATATGGGTTACTTGGTTTTTGTTGGATTCATAGCTTTTTAAATCCGAACAAACCAGCACTGGTTAGTACGGCTATTGTTGGTTTTATGTTGATTTGGTTAGTGCTTGGTTTTGCAGATGTATTGTTTGTAGGTATGGCTAATTGGGCGCACTTAGGTGGATTAGTTAGCGGTATGGCTTTTGCCTACACCGCCAAAGTATTTAACGCAAAACGTTAAATACTAATGATATAAATACTTAGTGAACAAGACTTCACGGATGATCTCTTGTCCTGTTTCTTCTTTTAAGAGGCTTTTTAGTTTTTCGGCGCACTTTGCGCGTATTTCTTCACGGCCAGTAAGGGATTTTATTTTTTCTTCAGGCTCTTTAGATAAAATTTCTACTAGGGCATCACGTAGTAATGGCGTGTGGTGCTCTACTACTGCAATATTTGAAGTGTCATTAAGCATTAAATCAATAGTTACACGCACATAGCCCATTTTTTTACTTGATGCGCCAATGTAGTTGGTGATTATATCGGGCTCAAAACCAAAATAACCAACTGTAGATTCAGCACGAGCTGTAAAGCTTATGACGCTTACAAAGAACGTAAAAAGACCTGCGTATACTATTTTTTTCATATTTAAAGCGTTTCTTAAAACTTGTTACAAATAGTTTATACTTAATAGTGGGTAATAAACAGCGCCAAGCAATTATTTATGGTTATAAAACATCACTTTTTCAAAAGCTTTGGCAATGGTATCATCTCGTTGTTTTTTATTTTGTTGAGCTATTGTGATTACTTATCCTCTGTCTATATCTGCTAATTGGCAGTCCACTTCATATGTAAGTGATTTATCTCCTCTAGAGCAAGAATGGCTTTTTGAACCTAATTCTTTAACTGCTAAATTAAAAAGTAAATCACAAATTTTTAGTGTAAGAGTATTGAGCGAACAGTTATTTACTTTAAGTCTAGAGCAAAAGTTATTACTAAACTGTAGCGCTAAAACAGCGATTAATAGAGAAGTACTCTTATTGTGCGATAACAAACCTGTGGTATACGCACAGAGCTGGCTTCCTAAAAATGATTCGAGCAATCCTTTGCACAATATGGGTGAACGACCTCTTGGTGATGTGATTTTTCAAGACCCAGCACTAAAACGAACGGATATAGAAATTGCTCATTTTGATGCCAAGCACCCCGTTCAGCAATTAGTTGCAAAATTAAACCTACCCGAAAAAAACTTACTAGGCCGTCGAAGTGTATTTGCACTCAAAGAATATAAATTTTTAGTGTGTGAAGTGTTTTTACCAGGAGCATATTTATACTCATGAAATTAGCCGTTTTAAAGCCAAAACATATTTCTTACTATATACAGCTAATGCGTATAGATAAGCCCATTGGTACCTTGTTATTACTTTGGCCAACATACTGGGCTTTATGGCTTGCTAATAGTGGGATGCCGAGCTTACTCAACTTTATTATATTTACGCTGGGCGTTGTTGTTATGCGAAGTGCAGGGTGTGTAATTAATGATTTTGCAGATAGGAAAATAGACGGCTCTGTAAAACGCACAGCTCAGCGGCCGCTAGCTTCAGGGCGGGTTAGTAGTGGTGAAGCACTTAGCCTATTTTTACTGCTCATAGTTATTGCGTTTATTTTAGTATTAATGCTTAGCGTTAATACTCTTTTGCTTTCTTTTGGGGCTTTGGCTTTAGCCTTTTGCTACCCTTTTATGAAACGCTATACACAATTACCACAAGTTGTTTTAGGGGCTGCATTTGGTTGGGCTATTCCAATGGCGTATATGGCTTCAATAAATGCATTACCGCAGCAGGCATGGTTATTATTTATAGCCAATATTTGCTGGACAGTCGCTTATGACACTATGTATGCGATGGTTGATAGAGATGACGATTTAAAAATAGGGGTAAAATCAACCGCTATTTTATTTGGTAAATTCGACCGCCACATAATCTTTTTACTTAATGCTGTATTTATAGCTCTGGTTGCGTTTATTGGTATAAGTAATCATTTAAGTGTCGCGTTTGGCGTTGGTTTGAGTGTAGCAGCTGGTTTATTGGCATATCAACAAACGCTTATTCATAAACGTGAAAGAGATGCCTGCTTTAAAGCGTTTTTAAATAATCATTATGTGGGCTTGGCTATCTTTATGGGGTTATTACTTTCATACCCAATAGCATTTTAAAGCCTTAATAAAGGCTGTTAAAATTCGCTATTTAGAGCTATCGGGGTGGATCAATAATGCCGCTAATAGAGGCGTTTTTTCTAAACCATCCAGCAATAGAATAGCGTTCGTCAACTGCAGGAAGCACTTCATGAGCAAAACGTTCGCTTTCAAACATAACCAATGTGCCAGCAGTTGGTTTAATGGTTATTTCTACTTCTTTACTTTTAGGTTTATATATAACAAGTTCGCCACCTTGCTCTGGCGTATTTAAATAAAGCACCGTTGTAAATACACGATTAGATCGACCTTTAAATGCATCTAAGTGTTTTTTATAAAAATCACCCTGTGTATATTTTGCATAATGGCATTCGTAATCAAATAGCCCCATAAAAAAGCTACGATTTAACGTGGTTTTTATACTTTGCATTATTGCTTGATACGTAAGCTGTGCTTGAGAGCTGCCGTCAAACCAATAGGTTTTGTCAGTACGAATAGTTTTATCTATTTGTAAGTTATTTAATCGACCAATACCGGCAAGGCTAAAGTGGGGGTTTATACGGTGACAATCTGCAACTAAATCGTTAACTAAATCGGCAATAAGCGCGTTATGAATTACGGTGTATCCTTGGCGTTCTATATCATCTAAATAGACATCAGGACCAAAAAGTGTGTTCATTCACATCAGCTGTTTAAAAAAGGTGCGACAGTGTAGCCGAAAAGCGATTTAAAGCTACTGTTTATTGTGCCGCACTTTTTCAAAAAGAAGGGTTAGTTAAATGCAGCTCCCGCTTTTTTTATAAGCGACAGCAAGTGCTCTACATGTTCGGTAATAGATGTTTGTTGGCTTGTTTGTACAACGAGTTGTTCGTGATTTAAATCTTTATTTGTTTTTAGTTGCACGAGTTCAGAGTTCTCTGCGATTGTGTTTGCATGCTCAATGCTTGCTATAGCAAAGTGATCTGATTTAACTACACCAGCCATTACTTGCTCAATGCTACCCACTTTAATACTTGATGATTTATTTAAAGAATCAATTGCTTCATTAAGCATAGTTTGCACTTGTTTAGATTGAGAGAAGCAGCCAAACATAGGGTAGCTATCAAGATTTTGCTTACTTATATCGTTTTTATGTGCAAGAGGGTGATTTTTTGAAACAAATAATACAAGCTGATCAGGTAAGTGAATGTCACTGCCAATACTATTAATAGCTTGAGAGTATACACTTATGTCTATTTCACCTTGTTGGAGTCTGCGTGTTAGCTCTTGTTGATCTTGTAACTGCATTTCAATTTTTATATGAGGATATTGAGCTAAAAACTGTCCACAAGAAATAGGTACTATGCTGCTTGCCTTATTGGTATAGCCAATAACAAGTTTTTCATTAGCATTACCGTTTACTGATTGAAAAATCCGTTTTTTCGTTAGCTCAAGTTCCGATAGAGTCGTTTTAGCATATTCAAGGAAAAGTTCGCCTTCAGGCGTTAATTTAACAGAACGAGTTGAGCGTTTTACTAACTCATATCCCATTTCATTTTCAAGTGTTTGAATGCTGCGCGTTAGCGCTGAAGTACTAATTTGGGTTTGTTCAGCTGCTTGTCTAAAGTGACGTAATACACCAAGTGCTACAAATTGCTCTAATTGTTCAAATCTCACTTTATAGTCCCTTTTTATAAGTAAGTCGCAGATACCACGGATATCAAATATATTAATTTTTATTCTAAAGTTTAGTAAAATTCTATATTGAAATACGGTTGCAAGTTCATACGTGTTTCCAGCAGGATACCCCCCTTTTAGTATTAATTAAAGAGGAAAGCGACCAAATAGTATTACTTTTTTAATTGATAACTAGTTGTTTATTGTGTTTTGTCTATATTTTTGCAATTAACTATCTAGGCAAAGTTATTTTAACTCAGTGGGTTAGTTAGGAGGTTGGAGTTTAATTGTTCTAATTAATAAAAAAGTACGCCCCAAGATAGGGCGCACATATAACATGATTATGACAAATAATAGGGTGTTTTATCTATGAGAGTTTATTTTACAAAATTTCTATTTATTCGGCTGCTTAATGGTTTATTTTCAATGCTTTGTAGTTCTATTTCAATCGCATCACAGGAAATATGTATTTCGAATAAAGACGTTAATAACGATAAACTTAAGCAAGCTAAGCTAATGCCAAATAAAATAATCCCTGTGGTATTAAATTCAATAAATAAAGCAAACATCGAAAATGTACACAGTAAAAAAGAGGCTACGCCGTATACCTGCATTGTTCTGATTAAGTTTATTCGTTTACGTAAGTTAGTGATTTGAGCGACTACAACAGGTCGAATAGATTCACCTTCGCGCGCATTTAACTCCCTAATTAATTGCGCTAAAACTAAAAATCGGTTTGTATAGGCTAATAATAGCAACGATATGGCTGGAAAAAGTAAGCCCGGGGTTGTAAGTGTCATGTTTATTCCTTAAAAGTGCAGCATGCTAATAATTTAGCGTAGGATATTGTTAACACAAAATAAATGAGGTGAATATTGCAAAATATTAATAATAAAAATTCAACTGATAGCTCTTTTCAATGGGTTACAATTTATAAAGCCGAAAATACCCTTGAAGCTAATATTATTAAAGGTTTAATACAAACCAGTGGCATTGAATGCAAAATAAAAGGTGAGATGCTCCAAGGCGCATTGGGAGAAATTCCATTTGATCAAGCACAAGTTAGTGTGCAGGTTTATGCGATAAAAGAGCGCCATGCGCGCCAAATATTGGTAAACTATCAACAAGTAAAACAATCCGCTCCAGATTGGGTATGCCCTAACTGTAATGAGCATAATGGATCAACATTTGATTTTTGTTGGTCGTGTGAGACGTTAAAGAATGACTAAAGCAAATAATTTTCAGCGTATTAGAGAGCTTAACTATTTACAAAAAGCTGTTTTGGCAAGTGCTTTAATAGAGCGAATGCTGCCAAATTACGGTTTATTTAGCGAAGCAACGGGGTTTGGTGATGAAACCTTACTTCGTAATTCGCTTAATGTTTGTTGGGAAAAAATATTACTGCCTAAAAGTAAAATAGATCTCGAAAAACAAGTTGAAAAAATAGAACCGAATGTTCCTGAACTTGCTGATTTTGATATGTTTGGTACTTACCCTGCTATTGATGCTGCAACGTCTTTACTTAGCTTAATGCATGGTTTAATGGCGCAAGATGAGCAAGAGTTCATTAGTGTCAGTAAAATATCTCAAGCAACAGTGGCCCGCTTTATTGAATATCAAATGACGGTTGAAGGTGAGGTTGCTGATAACACAGCGGTTAGAGAACATCCATTAATGCAATACGAAATTGAAGTATTAGGTGAGCTAATTGATTTTGTAGAAAATATGGGGCGTATTACCTCTGATAGCGTGAAGGCACTTAAAAAGTTTGCCCTAGAAGATGGCCAAACAAATATTGGCCTTACGTTATAAAAACAGCGAAGTGAAATTTTAAAGGCAGGAGAAGTACAGTGCGAATTTTAGGCATTGAATCGTCATGCGATGAAACAGGTATTGCAATATACGATGACGAAAAAGGCTTGTTAGCTCATCAATTATACAGCCAGGTAAAAGTACACGCTGATTATGGCGGTGTAGTACCGGAACTTGCATCGCGCGATCATGTTCGTAAAACGCTACCACTTATTGATGCTGCATTTGCACAAGCGGGTTGCGGCCCAGAAGATTTAGACGGTATTGCTTATACTGCAGGCCCAGGTTTAGTTGGAGCATTATTGGTAGGTACTTCTATTGGTCGTTCATTAGCATACGGTTGGGATATTCCAGCTGTTGCTGTTCATCATATGGAAGGGCATTTACTTGCTCCGATGCTTGAAGAAAATATTCCTGAGTTTCCGTTTATTGCATTGCTTGTATCGGGTGGTCATACCATGATGGTTAAAGTAGCGGGTATTGGACAATACGAAGTACTAGGTGAGTCAGTTGATGATGCCGCAGGCGAAGCATTTGATAAAACCGCTAAGTTACTTGGTCTTGACTACCCAGGTGGCCCGCGCTTAGCTAAAATGGCCGAACAAGGCGTTGCTAAGCGCTTTATTTTTCCTCGCCCGATGACCGACAAACCAGGTCTTGATTTTAGTTTTAGTGGTTTAAAAACTGCAGCATCAATCACTATTCGTGAAAATGACGACGACGATCAAACTAAAGCTGATATAGCGCATGCATTTCAAACAGCGGTTATTGATACGCTGGTTATTAAGTGCAAGCGAGCGCTTAAACAAACAGGTATTAAGCGTTTAGTAATCGCCGGTGGCGTAAGTGCAAATACACAGCTTCGACTGCAGCTTGAACGCGTAATGAAAGGTATGAAAGGCGAAGTTTTTTATCCGCGTACTGAATTTTGTACCGACAACGGTGCAATGATTGCTTATGCAGGAATGCAACGATTAAAAGCAGGTCAGTTTGCAAGTCTTGATATGAAAACAAAACCTCGCTGGCCAATAGATAGCCTTGAGCCTATTTAATTATACCAATTGCATTAAATTAGTGATCTATTATAGCGATAAGAAAATAGCTCAATAACAAGGCTAAAATTATGATACATAGTTGTTCTATATAAATAATTTTTAACGTAGTTAGTGAGTTATTTAATACGCTAGAATGATTATGTTTTTAATAAAATTGGTATTACTCTTACATTAACTGTTTTCGTTTTCATCAGTGGGTGCTTTTTTAGCGCCTACTTTTGGTTCTTCCCCACTAAATAATCGAATAATATTAGTACGGTGACGAAATATAATTAACAACGTGATAAAAGTAACGGGAAGAGTATAAAGTGGTTTTATTAGCCATGTATATAAGGGCGCTAAAGATACAGCTACAAGCGCTGCCAGTGATGAATAGCGTGTTATTGCCACTATAACTAACCAAGTGCACACAAGTAAACCAGCCAGTGATAAGCCAATAGGTAATAATGAGCCAAATGCCGTTGCTACGGCTTTACCGCCTTTGAAGCTAAAAAACAGTGGGTACATATGGCCTAAACAAGCAGCTACTGCGACTAAACCAAGCTCTAAAGGTTCAACTTCTAAAAAATAAGCCCCCCATACCGGAATAGTGCCTTTTAAAATATCAAACACTAAAACCAAGCAAGCCGGAAATGCTCCGCCTAATCTATAAACATTTGTAGCCCCTGGGTTGTTAGAACCACTATTACGAGGGTCAGGGAGTTTGAACAACCGCGACACTAAAATAGCCGACGAAATCGACCCAAGTAAATAAGCTAAAACAAACATTAAAGTGGCTAACACACGCTTCCTTATTTTTTAATTGCTATACCAATTGATAGTACTTTTAAGCTATTATTGGCAGCAAAATTTATCGTGAAAATTATTAACAGGCTATTTAATAGCTAGTTTGGTTATTTTGCTATTGTAGAAGTTATTTTCACATATTTAAACACTGGCTAAACCATATACAGTATTAATTTTATTGATGCTTTGTATAGTTGCTTAGTCGTTTGTTGTTATTTGGAGTATCAATGGATAAGGTTTTTATATCTCAATTGCACGTCGACACTATTATTGGAGTGTACGACTTTGAAAAAGAAAGTAAACAGAGCCTTTATTTTGATATTGAAATGCTTAGTGATATTAAGCCTGCAGCCGAAAATGACGATATTAATTTAGCACTGGATTACTCAAAAGTAAGCGAACGCGTTATTAAGCACTGCACTGCAAAACCTGTTGAGTTGCTAGAGACTTTGGTTGAGCAGTTGGCTGAGATTATTTTAAGCGAGTTTAATACGCCACAAGTTACTATAAGAGTAAGTAAACCAGCAGCAGTAGCACAAGCACAAACTGTGGGTGTTGAAATTACACGTGTTAAGGCAACTGACTAAATGGCTCAAATTTATATCAGCCTAGGGTCAAATATAAATAAAGCGCATTATATACAATGTGCATTAATTGCACTTAAGCAGCACTTTGAGCACATTGTGCACTCGTCTGTTTTTGAAAGTGAAGCAGTTGGGTTTGCTGGCAATAATTTTTATAATTCAGTAGTTGGCGCTACAACTGATATGTCGCTTGCTGATGTATGCGCTTTATTAAAACAAATAGAGCGTGATAATGGGCGTACAGCGAACGACAAAAAATTTAGTCCACGAACGCTCGATTTAGATTTACTGTTTTATGATGATGTAACTTGCGATTCCCCAGCGCAATTACCACGTGATGAAATAACTAAAAATGCATTTGTATTACAACCTCTGAGTGAGGTTGCCCCAGATTTTTATCATCCTGTAGCTAAGCAAACGATTGCGCAGTTATGGAATGAATATAATAACCCTCAACAAAAGCTATGGAAGGTGGAGTTTTCTAACCTATGAGTATTATCGAAATAATTATTTTAGCCCTCATACAGGGATTTACTGAGTTTTTACCAATATCGAGTTCTGCGCATTTAATTCTCCCATCGCAAATTTTAGGCTGGGAAGATCAAGGGCTTGCGTTTGACGTAGCAGTACATGTTGGTACTTTAATAGCCGTTGTTATTTATTTTCGTAAAGAAGTAGTAGATATACTAAGCGCATGGTTTAAATCTTTTGGTAAGCAAGGCACTACCGATGACAGTAAATTAGGCTGGTGGATTATACTAGGTACAGTGCCTGCCGCTATTTTAGGTTTACTTTTAAAAGACTTTATTGAGTTATATTTGCGAAGCGCTTGGGTAATTGCTACTACCACCATTGTATTTGGTTTGTTGCTTTGGTACGCGGATGCAAAAGGGAAACAAATTAAAACTATTTATCAGCTCAATTGGAAAACGGCACTTATCATTGGTTTTGCACAAGCTGTTGCAATGATCCCGGGTACTTCTCGATCAGGTATCACGATGACCGCTGGTTTAATGTTGGGTATGAATAAGCAAAGCGCAGCGCGTTTTTCGTTTTTACTAGCGATTCCGATTATTTCTATGATGGGGCTTTATTATATTGCAGAGCTTGCACTGGGTGACCATGTAGTTGATTGGAATACATTATTGCTTGGTGTGGTGCTATCGTTCTTATCGGCTTATGCATGTATATTTATGTTTTTAAAAGTAATAGAGCGAATGGGTATGTTGCCATTTGTAATATATCGTTTATTACTCGGTGTAGGTTTGATTGTATTTTTAACGCTATAAACAAACTTAATTAGTAAAACCAAAAAAAGCACCTTTAGGTTAATGCCGATCAGTTAAGAAAATGACCGGTTGACCGATCCAAACGATCATGCAAAATCCGTAGTTAGGAAACTAACTACGGATTTTTTTGTGAATATAGAACAA
>NZ_JADYXO010000032.1:0-28233 GCF_015864295.1 Pseudoalteromonas sp. NZS127_1
GGCGAGCGCAGCGACTCCCGACGCTAGAATCACAGCAAAATCCCTTAATATCTCAGTCGGCCAATAAATTAGCATTTGCTACGTGACTTTCTACTGCTGTGGGCACTATGACATCACCAGGCTTCACATTGTAGAAAGCCCGGATCTAACGATTCGGGCTTTTTTACGTCTGCAGAAAAGTAAAATACGCGCAATTAATACACTCTCACAGCAACACCTATCACGTAGGGCGGGCGAGCATAGCGACTCCTCTTGCTAAAATTATAAAAACCTACGCTCTACGATGAGTGCGCAGCATTTTCACTATGACTCTCCACCGCTGAAGGTATCATGACATCACACAAGCATTAAGTTGTAGAGCTCCCGAACCTAACGAGCTGGGCTTTTTACATTTTTAGAAAAGTGATTCAGGTATTCCTCTAGAGCGAAGCGTCTCTCAGTGAATAATCTACTTAATTTAACGAGTTAAAGTGGCATCGCCGATGCGAGTGTAGTTTTTCACTGTGACTTCCTAACGCTGAGGGTACTATTGCACTGTACAAAGCTTCGAATTAAAGAAAGTCCTAACCTAAATAGTCGTTTTTTTGCATATATAGAATGTAAAAATATGAGTGAATAATATCAATTCAAATATATAAGCAGATTGGTATTATATAAAAAGTATGAGATCCTCATAAATCAAAGTTATTTTAAATTAATGGTATGAGTTAATGATTACTCGTTAACAAACTACTGACTTAACTTGTTTATGAAGGCAATGAATACTAATATAATTTCATGACCTTATAACTAAAATTTATTGAGTTAGTTGTTTTAAAATTACTACCAATAATGATTGTGAGCTGTAACTAGATGCCCTATGAAACATTTTTAGATGACTCTACTTCGCTAGTTGAATTTACACGTATTTACTTAGCTATTTTTTATACTTTTGTTGCGGGGTTTTATACATTTAGAATTATTTATAAAAATAGAGACACACCATCAGGCGTTATTTATCCCGGAGATAAGTTTTGTACTAGTTGGTGGAACCATATGGTTTTTAAGTTTTTCAGGGCTGCTATTTGGTTTGTATGTGTAATTAGGGTGTTTGTACCTGAGTTAGATAGCTACCTTGGGTTATTCCCAATTCTCAATGGCTGGCCAGGTGTATTATTTGGCGATATTTTATTGAGTGCAGGTTTTATTTTGACGATGTTTGTACATTTTCATATGGCGGCACTTTGGCGTTCAGGAATTGATCCTAAGGGACCACATGAGCTTAAAACATCAGGACTATATGAATACTCTAGGAATCCGATGTATTTAGGTGTTGTAGCTGCACAGGTGGGTTTCTTTTTAGCCTTACCTAGTATATTTAGTTTGACCTGTTTGGTTATTGGTTTTATAGCTATATATAGACAGACGTTAGTTGAAGAAGCTCATTTAGCTCATCGCTTTTCAATACAATATAAAGAGTACAAGCAACTAGTCCCTCGCTGGTTATAGCTTGGGATTAAGCTTTAAATACATGAATTTTTAACGCAAGAGTAAAGAAGTGTTCTGTGTTGAATTGCTAAAATCCAGCACAATAGACATAAATCAGATCACTTCTTTTTGTTTTATATCAATTCGCTTAATTAAGTGATCTATTTTGAGGATGGAAAAACGTGTTGATAGCTAGGCAAAAAATTTGCTATTTAGTTGTTCTAAATGAGAATTTTTTAACACAGGTAGCGACACATTTAGCCCCGCAAAATGATTAAGTATTATTGCGGATTGGTATTATATACTTTTTCATAAACTCTTGTTTAGTAATTGCCTTTGAAAAAATGTAGCCTTGAATATAATCGCAAGCAAGCAGCTTTAATAGGTCATACTGTTTTTGTGTTTCAACACCTTCCGCTACCACCATTACATCTAGGTTATGAGCCATAGTGATAATAGCCTTCACGAGAGCAATACTATTATCGTTTGATTCAATATCGCTTATAAATGAACGATCTATTTTTAAAATATCTATATCTAAGCGCTGTAGATACGCCAAAGAAGAATAACCAACACCAAAGTCGTCAATCGCTATGTCTATATTAATAGTGCTTAAGCGTTTTAATTGTCGCTGTATTGACGAATCTGGATCCATTAAGGTATTTTCAGTGACTTCAATTAAAATAGTGTTGGCGGGTAGTTGGTACTTTTTACTTGCAACAATCCATTCATCCACCCAGCAACCAGCGCGGTCAATTTCAAGAGGTGATGTATTTACACTGACTTGAATTGTCTTTTCACTTAAAACATTGAATTGGACGGTATCTTGAATTGCTTGAGATTTTACCCATTGGCCTATGTCGTTTATTAATCCATTTTTTTCAGCAACAGGTATAAATTCATTGGGGCCTATTAGGCCTCGTTCAGGGTGGTTCCAACGAATAAGGGCTTCAGCTTTTGGTACTGATTTCCCATCAATTGAAAATATAGGTTGGTAATATAATTCAAATTGGTTTTTTACAATTGCAGTGCGTATCTCTTCTATCAGGCGACGCTTTTCTGTGGCTTTTTCTTCGATAGCATAGGAGAAAAACTCATAGCGATTCCGCCCTTTATTTTTAGATAAATACATCGCTTGATCAGCACGTCTAACGAGCTCTTCTACTGTTAAACCATCAGCAGGGAAAAACGTTAAACCTATGCTTGCAGTAACATAGACTGTTTCTTTTTTTATTTTAATGCTCTGCATTAAACTACTTTTTACAGCTTCGGCAATTTTTGATGCTTCATCAGGGCTACTTACACCCTCTAAAATTAATGTAAATTCGTCTCCACCTAAGCGTGCTACTGTATCTTTTGTTGTTATACAGCTTTGCAGCCTCGTTGCTACCTGGTGTAATAATAAATCACCGTAGTCATGTCCAAGGCTGTCGTTTACTTCTTTAAAACCATCTAAATCTATAAATATAAGTGCGAATTTCATTCCCTTAATACTTACTAAGCTTTGTAGTTTCTCGTAAAAATACCGTCTATTTGGTAAATCGGTTAACCCGTCTTGGTAAGCATATTGTTGCAACTGAATATTTGCATTTTCAAGTTCATTAGTACGAAGCCTAACTTGGTTTTCTAATGAGCTTTCTCTTTGCTCAATGTTGTATAGCATATCGTTAAAACAAGAAGTTAACTGTCCGACTTCATCTTGTGATAGTTGTTTAGCGCGTAAACTATAATCATGTGACGTTGTTATTTTATTTGCTGTTTGTGCTAAATATAAAATAGGGTTTAAAAAGCGGCGCCTTAGCAAAAGGGATAAAATGAGGCTGATAGCAAAGGTAAAGACCATCAAAATCATTATAAATTTAAAGTAAAAAGTGATTCTGTCTTGAATGTAACTGTTGTTAGCGCGTATTTTTAATACGCCATAATCATGCATATCGAGCTGAAGGGGGGTATTAACCTCAATGCTTTGTTCTATTTCTTCATTTTCGGCTTGAGCAACAACAAGTTGTTCACCAGTCATACTCGTTACCATTATACTAATAACATCTGAGCGTATAAGTATTGGGTTTATAAGCTCTTGTACTGCATCTATATCATTAAACATAAGTGCAGCAGTTATATTGGGTGAAAGCATTTTAGACAGCGACCCCAGGCTTTCTATTTGTTCTTCTTTAGCGCTGGTGATTTCATAAGCACTAAATACAATGGTTACTGTAGCGGTTGATACAAGTGCGACACTCATTAAGATGAATAATAATTTTTTGCTCATTGTATTTAATGCAAATAGTTTTTTCATTGCATTACCTATCTACAACGCGTGCAAGTCGTAGTACTTTTGAACTCATAGTAATGCCTGCATCTTTAAGCTGTTGTGGTGCAATTTCAAAGCGAATTTTACCACTGGAAAGAAAGAATCTGATATGGCCGCCATTTTCAATAAATGAGTCTGTTTCACCAATGACCATAATATTTTTTAGATCTAAAGGAGTTATGTTTTGCCACTGAGCAAATGTATCTGAGGTGATAAATAGCATGTTACACGCAGATGTTGTGACTTCATCAATAGTGACTAATTTATTATGTAAAGGTAATTTTTTTATAGTGCGATTTTTTAGAGCGGTGTTAGCCACATCAATAAAGTATTTATCAGGGCTACAAATAGTAAATTGATCAAGGGGCTCTAAATGAGAATCCCAGTGTCCAAAACGTGCAAAGTTATACAAGAAGCCTGCTTTTAGCATGTATTCTTTTTCAACAGCGTCAACGCTGGTACTTAAAAGTACCAAGGCTATTAAGCTTCTGTGAATTAGACTTCTTAATTTAATCATCTAATTAGCTTAGAAATTTGCTGAAATTGTAAACGTAATACATTCATCAATATAGTTTGGTAATGTATAGGTTTCGCGCGTATTACTGTACTCAATATGTGAACCTGAAAATAGGTTTTTACCCGAAACTGCAGTAGACCACACAGGAGTAGCCTGCCAATTCCAACTAATATCTAACGTTGTGTAATTATCAGTATTATATGCATTTGAGTTTACTGCTCGTAATGTCGCAAACACGTTATGGTTGGTTAAAAAAGAATAATCGGCTTTTGCAAATAACTGCCTGTTTTTAGAGTCATACCCGATAGCGGGCTCTACTCTAGGAGGTAAATCGTAGTTATAATCGGTGTAACTATAACCAAACTCAGTATTGAGATTATCAATTGGTTGCCATGATACTACTAAGTCGAACCCTTTAGTGGTTGTGTCTGCTACAGATGCAAAGTCTAAATCTATACGAGTCATTGTTAGTGCTTGAAATACTTCTGGAATTCTCCCTGCTAGAAATAAATCAAGTATAGGAGTGAATTGTTCAGCATGCGTATTCATATCAATAACCGCTACGTTTTTAGCATCGGTATAATAAGTAGAAAGATCTAATGTCCAATCGTTAGCAGTAAAACGGTAGCCTAATTCATAAGATAGATAGTTTTCTGATTTAACTTTGTCATTACCATTTAGGTAAGTTGCAATTCGGTAGTCGTCTATTTGGTCAAAGCCTGAACTTAAACCGGTAAGATCTTTAATTTCTGTACCATTAACTTTAAAGTTGTCGTTAAACTCAATTAATGTTGGTGTACGTACACTTCGCGATATTGCGCCCCAGGTAAGGTGGTTATCTACTGGTTTGTATATAAGTCTTGCTGATGGTTGATTTTCCCAGCCAGTTAAATCGTTATGATCAAGCTTAGTACCAACAATAAAGTCGAGAGTGTCAGGAGTCACATTGTATTGAGCTTGAACAAGTGCACCATATTGTTTGAGGCTATCAAAGTTTTTATCGCTATCTAAAAATACGCTTTCTGCGAAAGATATAGAATTGTATCGGTAGTTCAACCCCCAATCTAACTGTAGAGATTGATATATAAAGTTCATTTGATAATCAATATCTATAGATTCAAAGTCTTCTTTAATATAATTTTGAGAGCCATTTTGTTTAAGCCAAGAAATTTGTAGCATTTGATTGGCATCTGGCGACATTCTGTTTTCAAGGCGCGCCATTATGCGCGAGTCTGTTCGCTTTAAATCATCTGAAAATGAAATGTTTTCGTTGGTTTCATCGACAACACCTCGGTAGTTTTGGCCAAGTGTGGAATGAGTTACATCACTCTGGAGTAGTGCTGACCACTCATCATTAGGGGTAAAGTCAGCTCTAAAACCTAAAGAGTTTTGTTTGGTTGTGTCATTAGGGGGAAGTGAGATGCCTTTTTGGGATTCATTCGCATCTTTTAAGTGCCCATACACTCGGTAGCTGCCTATGTTACTTATATCACCACCGTAGCGAAGATTAGCATCAACATTTATTTGATTACCAGTTGTTACACTTGCGTGTCCACCGCGAGTATCAATACTATTTTTAGTAATGATATTAATAACGCCATTATTTGCGTTACTTCCCCAAAGTAATCCGCCTTGTCCGCGTATAACTTCAATACGTTCAATATCGTACAAAGGAACGTTGAGTGTTTCCCAATAAACAGCGGCAAACTTTGGGGTATATAAGCTTTGTCCGTCAATCATAACCAATAATTTGCTTGAAAAGCGAGAGGCAATGCCTCTTGAGGAAATAGCCCATTGATTGTTATCGAGCTGACGGACAATTAAACCCGGCACCATTTTTAGTGTTTCAGGTACTGATGTAGCACCAGATTTAGTAATTTGTTCTTTACTTAATACATAAATAGATGAGGCGGTATCAAATGCTGATTGTGCTCTTTTCATCGCAGAAGTCGCTTGCACATCCATACCCATTAAAGCATCAAGATCGAGATCTTCATCTTCAAACGGCTCAGCCGTTATAAGAGGGCACACAAAAAGTAATGGCCAAAATAAACGTTGTGATATTTTCACCCAAAAGTCTCCTGCGCAATCAAAAAATCAAAAACAATGACTGTTTTTGTAATACATGTGATATCACACAATATTAACATACATTAACAGCGTAAAAGTATAAATGCGATTAAATCAAAACAACTAATTTTGTAGTAGTTAAAAAATTTAACTTCGGCCAATAAAACAGTAAAATTTAAAAAATAAAGTAGATACATTTTATACAATTACATTTATTAAAGAGTCAAAAAATAGAAGTTACTGAGAGTTATATGATTATATACTATTTAAAATTTAGTCTATTTTTGAAGGACTTCAAAGTATTTTGCGCTTATTGATTATTTAACTTTGCATATCATGCTTTTACAAGGGCGATATTAATTATACGTGCACGATTAATCTAACTTTGTATTAACTATTATTGTAGTTTCAATTACCTTTGCTTTTATTAAAGGTATATAGAATACTTAAATTCGCTTGGTTTTGCTTTGAAGGCACCAAAGTATGGAAAAAAATGAATTAATTAATGTCGAAGAAGTACTCGATTTAATGCTTGATGCGGTATGCGTGGTAGATAAACAAGGCACATTTGTTTTTGTAAGCGCAGCATTTGAGCAAATTTTTGGTTATACGGCCGACGAAGTTGTAGGCAAAAAAATGATTAACTATGTTTACGAAGGTGATCATTATAAAACGCATAATGCCGTAACTTCGCTGTTGTCTGGCGAAATGGTGAACCCTCGCTTTGAAAACCGTTGGATGAGAAAAGATGGTCAAGTAGTTCATATATTATGGTCTGTTCGTTGGTCAGAGCAACATCAAGTAAGAATCGCTGTCGCGCACGATATAACTGAACGTAAAGTAATGGAAGATCAACTCCATTATATGGCACGGCACGATGTGTTAACTGGCCTACCAAATCGTTCTTTATTAATGAATCGATTAGAAAAAGTAATTACTAGTGCAACCAGAGACAACACGTTTTTTTCTTTACTGTTTATAGACATAAATGGCTTTAAAGCAGTAAACGATACTCACGGACATGAAATTGGCGATAAGCTTTTATGCGCTATAGCAAAAAGGCTTTCAGCGTCAGTAAGGCATTACGACACAGTAGGGCGTTTAGGCGGAGACGAATTTTTAATTATTTTAGATAACTTAAGTTCTAGCCACGAAACCGTCAGAATAAAAAATAAAGTCCTCACTGAGTTTAAAGCCGTCTTTAAGTTAGATGACGTACTACTAAATATTTCACCCAGTATAGGAATTGCAAACTACCCCGAGCACGGCCAAACAGATCACGAACTCATAAAGTATGCTGATCAAGCTATGTACAAAAATAAACAACGAGGCTTAGATAACGTAACCTATTTACCTCAATAACTAAGCTGAACTATCACCTTAGGTTAAACAATAGTCACAGCGTCCTTAACTACAATGCCTTACTTGCCGACATATTTTTTAATATCGGTTTGCCAGTGCTGCGCTAAAAAATCTATAAATGCTCTTACAACAGTTTGTTGGTAGTTCCTTGATAAATAGGCTGCCCACAAATTATGTCCAGATGATAATGAAGGCGATTACCGTATCGGCAGTAATACATTTTTTACGAATGATGCAGGCGAAAGCAAGGTATCGGTCACTGATTATGCAACTGCAATGGTTGATGAAGCGCAAAATGCAGCGCACGTAAATCAGCATATTGGTATTGCCTACTAATATGGTTACTAATCAAAAGCGTTTGATTATTTAGATATAACAATACTGGCTCATAAGGTTAAAATAATTTAATCTGAGCGTATTAATTCTTATTAAATTATTTGCCTTATGAGCCTTCTTTTTTCTCTTGCGTTAGCAAGCCTTCCCGCTTTACCAGAGCCAGTTGCTAATAATGCTGTGGCTAAAGTTACAGTACAAAACCAAACCTATTTTTTAAGCTTTATGGGGCTGGGGGGCGATAAACAATACTCGTCCGTACATAACAAAGTGTGGGCGCTTAAAGTTGGCGATTCACAGTGGCAATCTAAAACTGGTGTGCCTTCAAGCTTGCCATTAAAAGGGCGCTTAGCAAGCACCGCAGTCGGCTTAGGCGAGTACGCTTATGTGTTTGGCGGTTATACGGTAGCAGAGGATCATACTGAAGTTTCAAGCCCCGACGTATATAGGTACGACGTAATAAAAGATACCTACACTCACCTTGCTAGCATGCCAGTACCCGTAGACGATAGCGTCGCGCTGAGCTACAAAGCGCGTTACATTTATCTAATTAGCGGTTGGCATAACGACGGCAACGTAAACTTAGTGCAAGTATATGACACGCAAAATAATACATGGCAACAAGCCTCGCCATTTTTAGGTGAGCCTGTATTTGGCCAAGCCGCTGCTATTAGTGCTAACACCATTGTTATTTGTGATGGCGTTAAAACACAAGCTAATCCTGATTCGCGTCGCTCGTTTGCAGGTGTAGCACAGTGCTTAAAAGGCACAATAGATTCAACTAACCCACAAAAAATAGATTGGCGTACCTTGCCACATCCAACGGGCACTGCTCACTACCGAATGGCAGCCACCAGCTATAATGGCAATATTTATATGATGGCAGGCTCTAATAACCCATACAACTACAGCGCAATAGGCTACGACGGCAAACCTGCACCTGCAAGTGACCATGTTTGGAGCTTTAGTATCGAAAAAAACGAATGGCAGATTTTATCCCCAGTTGAAATAAAGAGCATGGATCATCGTGGTTTACTTGAGCACAGTGGGGTTTTATATCGAATTGGCGGCATTGATAACAGTCAGCAAGTAAGCGCTAACGTACTCGGTTACGAGGCGCCAAAGTGAATACCCTTTACATTACCGGAGCGGGAGTCAGCGCTGCCAGTGGTATTCCCACCTTTAGAGGGGAGGATGGTTATTGGACCATTGGCAGTAAAAATTATACGCCTATGGAAATGGCAACGCGCGCAATGTACCAAAATGCCCCTAAAGAATTTTTAGCATGGTATTACCATCGCTTTGCAACGTATCGCAACCATGGCCCAAACGACGTACACCATTGGCTAAGTGATAAAAACCTAATTACTCAAAACATAGATGGGCTTGATGGCAAAGCGGGTAATAAAAATTACATAGCTATACACGGCAGGCTTGATCAAATGACCTTATTTCATGAGCAAGGTGAGCCAGTCACGCCACTTGCCACCCCGTGGGAAAGCGTAGACGAAAGCCGCCTGCAAGAGTCTCTTTTTGAGCTATTTAATATTCAACACCAAACGCCTGAGCTAAACCATTCATTTAAGCCCTTTGTTTTATTATTTGACGAATACTACACCGAGCTTTACAGAATAACACAAGCACAACAGCGTATGCTCAACGCCGATAAAATTGTATTTATGGGCACCTCGTTTAGCGTTAATATTACGCAAATGGCAATTGAAATAGCCCGAAATTACGACATTCCTGTTGAAGTGGTTGACCCTGAACCTGCACATATTTTGCACGCTAACGTCACATATAAAAAAATGAATGCATTAGATTACATTCAATCTAATTAATAAGTGCTATATTTTAAAGGGGTTGATAATGTTTTCTTAAATATTACAATCTCTTTATATAATATTAACGAGCCAAAAATGTTATTATTATCCTGATTATAACAATACTAAAGAGATCTGAATGAGCGACTTAACTGCAATAGCAAACTTGTCCATTTTACTTGTAGAGCCTTCAGAGGTTCAGCAAAAAATAATAATAAAATCGCTTTTAGAAAGTGGTGTAAAACAAGTTGAAACTGCATCTACACAAACACAAGCGCTTAGCTTATTAGCAAGTTATCACCCTGATCTAGTTATAAGCTCTATGTATTTATCTGACGGGACAGCCGATTCACTATTGCAAGAAATAAGATCAAACCCTATCACCGAGCATCAACCTTTTATGCTTATATCGAGCGAGCGTAATAAAAAATACCTTGAGCAATTACGCCAATCGGGTGTGCTGGCTATTTTGCCTAAGCCTTTTAGCGCAAAAGCCATTACCCGCGCACTCAAAGCAACCCTCGATATTATAAGCGAAGAAGAAGTAGAACTTGATCATTTTGACGTAACGTTGCTGCGAGTTTTAGTGGTAGACGACAGCCGCTTTGCGCGTAAACACATAATACGCGTACTTGCGGGTATGGGAATACCTGCACCAATAGAAGCTGAAAACGGTAAAGAAGCTATTGAGCACTTAAACAACCAATCGTTTGACTTAATAGTAACCGACTACAACATGCCAGAAATGGACGGACGGGAACTAACAGAAGCCGTTAGAAGCTCAAATAGCTACTCACATATTCCTATTTTAATGGTGAGCTCAGAGGCAAACGACACCCACCTAGCTAATATTGCTCAAGCGGGAGTTGATGCTATTTGTGATAAACCATTTGAACCGGCCACAGTGCGAGAATTACTGTATAAAATAATGTCTTAAAAGTAAGTACAAGCGTAGGACGGTTATTATTTGGCCTACGCTCATCTTTAAAATACATTTACTATTACAGTTTTCCTAATCTATAAATGAGTAATGCAGTTTTTTTAATGTTTTTATCAAGGCTGGTTAAATCGGCTGTTTCGTTTTTAGTATGCGCGCCGCTGCCCATCAAACCTAAACCATCAAGTGCCATATCAACATGATTTGCCGCAAACGAAATATCAGCTGCACCTGCGTTGCGAGGGTTGGCGGCTACTACTTTGTTGAAGCCTAAATCGTGGCTTGCGTCGCTGTATAATTCTAATAGCTTTTTATTGCCATCAGTTAATGCCATTGGCGGGTAACCGTCTTCAAAAATAAGCTCTGCTTTACTGCCATTTAAACTGTTGCTAGCAATGAGTTGCATTGATCTTTTTGCGTTTTCGAATTGCTTTGGCGATAGTGCGCGTAAATCACCTGCTACATGCACGGTTTGTGCTATTACATTACTTTTACCAAACGCCGTTGCTGACGAATTAGCACTGTCGTAGTCGGCATTTGTACCACCTACAATAAGCCCTGGGTTAAATGTTAAATTAGGTTGCGTGGCAAGTTGCTCTCTAAAATCATTTAAAATGCGTGATGCTTCGTAAATAGCGCCATAACCAACGCTTTCGCTAAATATTTGTGACGAATGCGCTGCATTTGCCGTTACATTTAGCGTCCAGCCTGTATAACCACGGCGCGCCGCCATAGCAGTTTTTATATTGTTATCGCCATTTTCATAACCAAGCGCTACGTCAGCCCAAATTGCGGCATCAACAATAGCTTGTTTAGATAAGCTAAGCGGGCGACCGCTGCTTTCTTCATCGCCAGTCAATAATACTTTTATGCTTACATTTTCGAGTAAATTAAGGGCTTGTAAGCTTTTAAGTGCTGTAATTATTATCGTGTTACCGCCTTTCATATCGGCAACGCCTGGGCCACTGGCTGTATCGGCATCAAGTTGTTTGTAGGTAGTAAAGTTATCGTTTTTGGCAAATACCGTATCTAGATGGCCGATCATCAGTATTTTTATTGCATCGGGATCATTACTCTCATGGGTTGCTAATACATGCCCTGCGCGGTTAAACGCACTGCCATCAAGCCATTCAACTTTAAAACCAATGGCTTTGAGCTGCTCGCTTGTCAGTGCGCCTATTTTTTTTACACCTTCAATATTAAGCGAACCGCTATTAATATTTACGGCTTGCTCTATTTCTTTAAGTGCTTGGGGAATGTTTTTATCGACCTGTTTTACTATTTCACGCTCATTTTTGTCAAGCGCAGCATGGCTTGTAAGCGGCAAGGTACTAGCAAGTGTGAGGATAAGTGCATGGCTAAATTTTAAAAATGACATAACAGCATAATAAGTGAGAATAAGAGTATTTAATATGAAGTAAAAATACACAGGATTCAATAGAAAGAGATTGTGATTTTTAACTAATTTTATAAGCAATAACGAGTTACAAGTTTAAGGGTTATAGGGTGTACGCGTTATTAGTTTAAATACTGATATTTAAAATATGATTTGTTAATTAATAATCAACGGGTATAGCTAATCAGCTATACGTCTGATATTACTGACCTCCATCATTTGGGATTTTTGCTGCACTTAGAAAAGTTGAGACTGAACTAACTGTTTACAAATACTTATTTTATAGCTAGGGTAAAACCATTGTAATATAAGGACATTTGTCGTTTTTTAGGTGACAAATGTCGTAGACTAAATTGTAAGATTTATAGGTATAAACAATGAATAACTTAGTTGTATTAATAACGGGTGCTAATAGGGGAATCGGTTTCGAATTAGCCAGACAATACCTTATAAATGGATGGACAGTAATTGCTACCTGTAGAGATCTAGAAACGGCGGTTGCTCTAGTTTCATTGAAAGGTAAGTTTCCAAATAAATTGTCTATTGAACTAATGGATATCACTTGCCCTGAAAAAATTAAGACGTTGGCAAGTAAACTTAATGAGGAAAATATTAAATTAGATTTAATAGTAAATAATGCGGGATATTTGGATCGAGAAAACACAAGTATCCATACTATTAATTATGCTAATGCTGAAATGTCTTTTAAGGTGAATTCACTTGGACCACTATATTTAACTCATTGCTTTTTACCTTTAATAAATAAAAAACGCTTATGTAAGATAGCCGTTATTTCTTCTGCTATGGGATCTTTGTCGCTAGAACAAAGTGTGGATTGGTATGGTTATCGAATGTCTAAAGCAGCAGCCAATATGCTAGTAGTGAACTTATCACAAGAACTTGTTAATGATAATGTGGCTGTGGTAGCTGTTCACCCCGGTTGGGTTCAAACCGATATGGGTGGCTCTACAGCAAGTGAAAATGTTGTAGATTCGGCTCTTGGAGTTATGAACGTTATTCTGAATTTATCTATTGATAATACGGGAAAACTTTATAGTTTTAATGGTGAGGAGTTACCGTTCTAATAAATATAACAACACGCTATGAGGTGGATAACTAGTAAAGTCAGCTATTAATTGCAAATTTTAAAACTGCTGAGCCTCTTCGTTTTAAGGCTATTAAATACGTCAATTCATTGTAGGGTGTTAACGCGGTTTAAGATCCATAACCCATTCATGCAACACTCTTGGTATGTAAGTGAGAAATAAGAGTATTTAACATGAAGTAAAAATACACAGGATTCAATAAAAGTGGATTGCGGTTTTTAACTAATTTTATAAGCAATAACGAGTTACAAGTTTAAGGGTTATGGGGTGTACGCGTTATTGTTTTAAACACAGATATTTAAAATATAACCTTTTAACTAATAATCAAGCTGTATAACTAAACAACGATTTGTCTGATATTACTGATCTCCACCATTTTGGGGTTTTGCTACATTTAGAAAAGGTAAGGCGAATCTAACTAACTGTTTACAGTTGTTTATTTTATAGCTAGGATAAAATCATTGTAATATAAAGACATTTGTCGGTTTGTAAAACGACAAATGTCGTAGACTAAATTGTTAGAATTTTCAGGGAAGTATTCATAAAATGAATTGGTTACAAATATCAAATTTAGGAAGTAACAAAGTTGTAAAGTCTATGATGATATGGATGCTTGTAACTCCAATTGTTGCCAAAGCCCTAAGCTCTGTTGAATCTATCAATTTATCATTTCTGCAAACAGACCAAAGTATTTCTTTGAGCTTACCTTTTTCATGGCAAGTGTTCTTTTTTTGTGCATTATCTTTTACTGTTGCAAATATTATTTACACTATGAAATGTCCCGAATTAATAAGTAAATATAAAAACTACGCAGATTTTGAGTCAAAGGATAATAGTTTATATCTTGTAATCAGTAAATTTAATCAACATGTAAACTCCGAAATGGTTAGAAGTAATTTCTTGGAAATTGGGGTAATAGTATCAAAGTATACCCCTGCGAAAGATATTGCACTTGAATGGACTAGCGATGATACGTCGAATGTGAACTGGAGAAAGGGCATTGATTCTTTGAGACATGCCAATGTAGAAGACAAGCCAGATATATTTGCATCATTGAGGATTTTGCTTGCCAAATTAAATTCTAAATGGGCTTTTACTTGTGTGGCCTTTTATGCACTGGGCTTTATAGGAATGGGATTTGTTATGTTACAAAACATTACGTATGTTTGTCAGCAATTCAAATTCTAACAAGGCAATTAAGCGGACTAAAACAGTTGGTTATGTTTCGTTCCTCACAATTTTAACCAACTGTTTTAGTCCGCTTATTGCGGCGTTATAAGGCGTAATCAAGTATGGATAAACAAGCGAGGATGGAGCTTCGTAGAAAAGCTGGTTATAGAGATTTTCCTAAACCACAGGTCAAATATCAGGGGCCAGAGTATTCTATGTCTTTTGCTTGTTGTGAATGTAAAACCTCAAACATGCGCCAATTCAATCTTGAACCATGTCAATACCCCAAAGTAATTGAGTGTCCTGTTTGTAAAGGTGTAGCTGTAAATTTAGGCCGTCATTTTAAACCACCTAAAAAATCAGATACGGCACAATGGAAAAAAGTAGAGTTTTTAATTGAGCATGGTTTTGTATTCCAAAAAATTCGACTAATTAAAAACAGCTACGAGAGTGTGCCTTATCCAGAAACTCTAGCGCAAGCTAAAGAGTTTGTTGTAAAGTATGAAACGTATGCAATTAAAACGCCATATAACAAGACGATCCAATAAGGACAAAAAACAGTTGGTTTTGCTCCAGCGTGAATTACAGTGACACCCAACCTAAATCTTGTAATGCTTTAAAAACGCTTAGAGTTAATTAAAGGAGCTCATTTTTTAATTGAATTTGGCTGTTGGAGTTATTTTACAGTCTCGTTAGTTGCCAAGGATAATAATGAGAACATTTCAGCTTTTAGGTTTTATACTTGCGATTGTTGGGTTTATTTTAGGCTACGTGATGCTAGCCCCAATTGATGGTGAAGCATCCGACGCTTCAGCAGGAGGTACAGGCATAGGCATTATGTTTATGGTGTTACCTATACTTGGTTGGTCTGCGTTAATATTAGTGCCCTCTTCAGTAGCATTGTTCAACCATGAAGTAAGAGAACGCACTTATTTCAGAGGCAATTTTTGGCTAAACCTTTGGAAAGTAAACCTAATTATTTCTTTTGGATATATTGACGTTGTCTTATATTTTGCTTACATATGGTTTAAGGGCAGCATTGGCAATTAATAAGACTTTAAATGCGTAATACCTTTAATTCATTCTTACCTACTAACACCTAACCCAAACTAAGTACTAAGAACCATCAGGTTTAACACCATTAGCATTAAACCTGACAGCCCGAACTCAACCAATCAACGTTAATTAGTCGGCATTAAATAAATCTCGCGTACGCTGTTGCGCTGGTTTGCTTCAATAGCAAACAGTACGGCGTCGGCTACATCTTGTGGGTCGAGTTTGTCGGGTTTAGCGTCATCAAAAAACGGGGTGTTTACCATCCCTGGTGCTATGGTTGTGCAGCGGCCGTTCCATTCGCTCATTTCCTCAGCTAAGTTTTGTCCAAAGCCATAAGCAAACCATTTAGTTGCACCGTAAATAGAGCCGCCAATTGGCTTACGGCCAGCGGCAGAGCTGGTTAATATAAAGTGACCTTTGTTTTGGCGTAAATGCGGCAGTGTTAATTTTGCAGTCCACAGTAGGGCTTTAATGTTTATGTCGATCATAGTTGACCACTCATCGGGATCACCTTTTTCGGTGCCAGCGGTTGAAACACCCATGCCTGCATTAGCAAAGGCAACATCTAATCGGCCAAACTTCTCAATACCTTTGGCAACTACGTTTTCAAGCGCGGTAAAGTCGGTTGCATCCGCAGCTACGCCCAGTGCATTATTTGAGCCTAATGACTCTACTAACTCAGTTAACTTATCTTCGCGTCTAGCGGTAAGTATTACTTTATGACCATTATTAACAAGGGTTTTTGCGGTTGCTTCGCCAATACCACTTGAAGCGCCGGTTATGAGTACTATTTTCTCTTTTGCCATGAATAACCTCTTTAATAAACGTAAAAAAACTTAAACCGACCATACCAATAAACGATTAACCTACATTGAATAGTCGCTATAAATTCGCCGTAAATAGGCGGGCTTTGCGTCTCAAAAATCATGGTTTTAATGTTGTTTTTAAAATTGAAATAAGTGATTAAAAAAGATAGGTTAAAATTTTTTATTCTATATACTCGCGCCACTTCTTTTGAAGTCGGTTTTTATTAAATTTAACCATTATTTTGCTGAGTTTCAGCCACATTTATCGGAACAAACATGAAAGATAAACTTTTAGCGTTTTGGCAAAGCCATTCAGAAGCAATCATCACTTTAGGTTACAAAGTGGTTTTAGCATTGGCGATTTTAGTTGCGAGCGCGCTTATTGCACGTTCGGTTAAAAAAGCGATTAAAAACTCTAAATCGCCATTAAAAAGAGTGGATAGTACGCTGGTTCCTCTTTTATCGAGTATTGCTGGTTATTTAGTTTATATAATTGGCGGGCTATTTATTTTAGATATTTTTGGCGTTAATACGGCAAGCTTAATTGCGCTAATGGGCGCTGCTGGTTTAGCGATTGGTTTAGCTCTTAAAAATACGCTGAGCAATATTGCCGCTGGAATTATGCTATTAATACTCAGACCTTTTAAAATAGGCGACTTTGTTGATGCCAGTGGCACGCTTGGCACGGTGAGTGAAATACATTTATTTACTACTATTTTTAAAACCACCGACGGTCTTTATATTGCATCCCCTAACAGTAAAGTGTGGGGTGGCAATATTAAAAACTTTACCCGTAATGGCAAAAGACGAATGGACATAGTGGTGGGTATTTCGTATGCCGACTCGATTGACGTTGGTTTAAATGTGCTTAAAGAATTAGCCGCATCAGAGAGCCGATTACTCGCAGAGCCTGCACCTAAAGTAATGGTGACATCAATAGGTGAAAGCGCGGTAAACATTCAATTACGCGCATGGACTGTAAATGGTGATTATTGGCAAACCGTGTGGGATCTAAATAAACGCGTTAAAGAAGCTATTGAAGGTGCTGGGCTGAGTATTCCGTTTCCGCAGCGTACGCTGCATATATCTGAGTCGATGGCATCGACAATAACTGTTAAAAAAGATGCTTAAATACGTATTAGCATAAAAATAAACATAAACATAAATAAAAATAGCGAGCCTTGGCTCGCTATTTTTGTATTGACTGAGGTATTAACGCTCTAATTGAAAGTCGTACACTGAGCCTAAATTAAGTAGTTGTGTAAGCTCATCAAGTGCTTGGTAGCTTTCAGTTAATAGGGCTGAGTCTGCAAAGTCACTTGCGCCTAATTTGTCGCGGTAGTTACGTTTTGCCCAGTCACACAGTTGTGTGTATTTAGTATCAGTTAAAATAACCTCTGGGTTTACTGCAGCAAGTTCTTGCTCATTAAGAGCTACACGTAAACGCAAGCAAGCTGGGCCGCCGCCATTTTGCATACTTTGGCGTAAATCAAAAAACTGCACTTGGTTTACTGGGTTATCAGCCATAATCATTTCTTCAATGTAGGCGTTAACCGCGCTGTTGCGTTTACACTCTTGTGGTGCCACTAACAGCATTGAACCATCTTCAAGGCTCACTAGCTGGCTGTTAAATAAATAGCTACTTACAGCGTCGGTAATGCTTACTTTATCGGTAGGTACTTCAATAATATAAAATTCTTTATTGCCCACATACGCTTCGCGAATATCTTGCAGTGCCAAAGCTTGGTTTAAAAATGCTTGCTGGTGGCACAGTAATACGTTGGCGTTACCTACTGCAATTACATCGTTATGAAACACGCCTTGGTCTATTACGTCTGGATTTTGCTGTAGTAAAATTTGGCTTGAATCTTTTAAGTTATGTAAGCGACAAATTGCTTCTGAGGCTTCAAGTGTTTGCCTTGCAGGAAACTTAGCGGGTTTTGGTAATTGGCTGTTAAACGCGCTGGCACCAAATACAAACATTTCAAGACCTTGCTCGCCGTGGCTGTCACAAAAACGAGTATGGTTTGCTGCACCTTCGTCGCCAAAAAAGCCTTGGTCAGGCAAATGGGTATGGTGTGCAAAGTATTTGTCGTTATTAAACATGGCTTTTAATAAGCGCGTAGTGGTTGCAGGCTCTAATGAACGATGAAACTTATTATTTAAATTAGCTGAAGTAAAATGTACTTTGCCGTCGGTTGTATCAGGAGATGGCGATACCGTAGCGGCATTGGCTGTCCACATTGCAGACGCTGAGTAACACGCACGTAATAAAATAGGATCGGCTTTAAACGCTTTATGAATGACTTGTGCATCGTTACCGGTAAAGCCTAAGCGGCGTAGTACGTTTAAGTCGGGGCGTGCATGAGGGGCAAATACACCTTGAGTTAGGCCTTTGTCGTGCATGGCTTTCATTTTTTCAAGGCCTTGAAGTACCGCCTCTTGAGGATTTGAAAAGCTTGCTGCGTTATTCAACGAGGCAACATTACCATACGATAAACCAGCGTAGTTGTGAGTAGGACCCACTAAGCCATCAAAATTAACTTCCAAAGCGTGCATACACGTTCCAACTAAAAATTTTCAATAGGGTGCAACAATACAACGCAATAGGGCTGCTTGCAAAGTTATAAACGCAGTGTTTTTACTAATTTTTCGATGTTTTTATATGTGTGATTTTTTGCAGGGAGCTTCGTTTTTATATCAGGTGGCTAATAAGTAATTAAATAAGGTTTATTCATAAATTTCATAGTGTGCAAAAGCTTAGCCTAAAGTAGGTTTATACATTTAAGCTTTATGCCAAGCCTTTACACAATACGATGCTACTTAACATAGGCGCGTTCTTTATCAGCAGTAGTGCGGGTATTTGTTGGATCATTAACTTGCCAAACGCTAATGTCTAAACGCCATAAAAGGTAAAAAGTATGGTATAAATTGAACATGGTTTTTCCTTGGTATTTTCACTGAACACATCAGTTTATAGGAAGAAGTATGCCAACATTAACTTGAATATTTTATGAATAGAAATCAGGTGTTTAGTATTTAAGTGTAAATATGTACTAAAGAATTAGCACCAAAGAGGTGAAGTATTTTTAAAATATGCACCAGTGTGGTGTGTTTTTAACAAAAAGCCCTGCAACTATTGGGTCACTTAAATGTGCAAGGCTTTTTAAAAAATACAGTCACTTAAAAAGTAAATTAGCGGCCTACTTTTCCTTTTACTAAAGGCTCGAACGACATTACTTTAAACTTACCGTGGCTTTGATTTTTGCCATTATTAAGTACAGGCGAATTATGTAAATCATCAACGGTAAAGTATATTTTATCATCAGCTCCGTAGCTAAAACCATCTGGCCAGCTAAGACGATCGTCTTTAAATAATACTTCGTAGTCGCCAGTAGGTTTAATTACGCCAATTGCACCGTTGGTTATGTCGGTTACGTATACGTTACCGCCGCCATCAACAATAATACCGTCTGAAATTGGCTTAGTGCCGTAACGCGTAACTTTATCCTCAAGTGCTTTAGCCGAAAGGCTCTCGTTATTTATATCGCTGGTGGCAATACGGTAAACCGACGTGCCCGACATAGATCCAAAGTAAAGCCAGTCTTCGTTAGGGTCAAGCGTAATTGGGTTAACACCTAAGCGGGCAGGTTGTCCGCCAAGGCTCATTGTGCGCCCATCAATAACCATATCGATATTTTCGGCTGTGGTGTAATGGCTATTTTGTAGCACTCTGCGTGCTACACCTGTTTTAAGGTTTACCGTAATAATAGCGGCTTGGCTGCCTTGGGCTGTGTCGGCAATGTATACAACGTCATGCTTATTATCGATGACTAAATCGTTTAAAAATGAGGTGTCGGTAATGGTAGGTTTAGCCAGATAAATAATTTTATGCAGTTGCTCTTTATTTGTATCCCAACCCACTAAGCGCCCAGCGCGATCTGGCCCTGAAGTGTCGAGCATCCATAAAACGCCATCGCTTGATACGTTTATGCCAAGCACATCGTAAAAACCTTTACCGTTATTGTAAGCGTATGCCCATTCTTCATTAGGGTAGGGCTTAGTTGTACCATCGCTTAAAAGCTCCATAATTTTTTGCTTTTGGCCAAAAAAACCGTGCACAGATAAAAACTTTCTGCCCGATGGGGTAATAGCAATGTTACCCGGTGGGTGCTGCGCATCAAAAGTGGCTACTGTTTTTAAATCAGCATTTTGGCCAGCAGTATTAGCAGTATTGGCAGATACGGCGTTGCTACTTAAAAGTGCCGTGCTACACGCCGCAGCTAATAGTAATTTTTTAATATGAGTCATTTTTAAAACCTTTTAAAACACGTTTATTGTTTAAAAATTAAGAGCCTAATCGGCTAAGTCGTTTACTACTAAATCGAGCAGCTGCATCAACTGCTTCGCTTGTGTTGCATCTACACTATCAAATTTACATAAAATATTTTTAGGAATATCGGCTGCTTTTAACTTAAGTGATTGGCCATGCTGGGTTAGCTTCACTAGGCGTTTGCGTTTGTCGTGCTCATCTTTAATAACAGCCAGTAATGATTTTTCGCTCATTTTTTTGAGTATTTGGGTCATTGCACCGCCGTCGATCGCGGTTTTATCTATTAGCCCTGCAATTGTTATTTCGTCTTGCTCCCACAGCGCCATCATTACTACGTATTGCGGGTAAGTTAAATTTAGCTCGTTTAAAGGCTCGCGATACGCACGCGCAATGCTGTTAGATGCCATATATAACCGGTGGCATAACTGATTTTTTAACTTTAATTGCTCAAACGGCATAACGTTATCCTTTATTTCAATACATGCTATTTTAATTTGCATGCAAAGTATTTGCAATCTCTAATTACTTGCTCTATTATTTTGCACACAAACTAAATTGATTGATATTTTAAAACTTTGGAGTTCATTATGAATGTATTACAAAACGTAGCTTACACAGCAAAAGCAACTGCAACTGGCGGCCGTGAAGGCGTAGCTAAATCTGATGATGGTCGTTTAGATGTAAATTTATCAACACCTAAAGGTTTAGGCGGAGACGACGGACAAGGCACTAACCCAGAGCAATTATTTGCCGCAGGTTATGCAGCATGTTTTATTGGCGCACTTAAATTTGTAGCAGGTAGCGAAAAAATAGATTTACCAAGCGACACACATATTAATTCACAAGTGTCTATTGGTGCTATTGAAGGCGGTTTTGGTATTGCAGTAAAATTGGCTGTATCACTAGGTGATATGGATAAAGCAGCTGCGCAAGAGCTTGTAGATAAAGCGCATCAAGTATGCCCTTATTCAAACGCAACACGTGGCAATATTGAAATAGAGCTTTCTGTTATTTAATAACTAAATAAAGAAAAGTTATAAAAGCACACAACGACAACTAGTCGTTGTGTGCTTTTTTGCGTTTTAAAGCAAAATAATTTAAATATACAAATAATCGTATATTCACTATTTCATATGTTTAGTTTTTGTTTTATTGTATATGCACTAACACTGCGAGGACACTATGGAACAATTCAACCCACTTCAATTTTATAAATGCTTAGCGGACGATACGCGTTTAAAAGCAATGCTATTAATTAGCGACCAAGAAGAGCTGTGCGTGTGTGAACTTGTTGCTGCACTTGAATTAAGCCAGCCTAAAGTGTCGCGCCATTTAGCACAATTAAGACAATGCGGATTACTGAGCGACCGTAAGCAAAATCAATGGGTTTATTACAGTATTAATAAAGCCCTGCCTGAATGGGCTAAAAATGTATTAACGCAAACCCTGACTGCTAACCCTTCATTTTATGAAAACGATTTAACGCGGTTAAATACTATGGGTAATCGCCCTGAAAGAGCAGCTAGCTGTTGTTAACTAACTAATTAGTAAATAAATTAACTCATTAAGGTATTTTATTATGACGATTAAAGTAGGTATTAACGGTTTTGGCCGTATGGGACGTTTAACACTGCGTGCAGCAGTTGATTGGCCAGAAATAGAGTTTATTAAAGTAAATGATGTAGCGGGCGATGCTAAAACACACGCACATTTAATTGAGTTTGACTCAGTACACGGACGCTTAGCGCAGCAGGTTACTAGTGATGATAATAGCTTTAGTGTGGGTAAGCACACGATTGCAGTTACCAACAACAAAACCATAAATGAAACTGATTGGTCAGATTGCGATGTAGTAATAGAAGCCAGCGGTAAAATGAAAACCACTGAGCTGCTAAATCAATATTTAGCGCAAGGTGTTAAGCGCGTTGTAGTAACGGCTCCTGTGAAAGAAGACGGGATTTTAAATATAGTAATGGGTGTAAACGATAACCTTTATAACCCAAGTGAGCATAAAATTGTTACAGCCGCCTCGTGTACAACTAACTGCTTAGCGCCCATTGTAAAAGTGCTGCAAGAAAAAGTAGGCATTAAGCACGGCTCAATGACCACTATTCACGACATTACTAATACCCAAACGATTATAGATGCACCCCACAAAGACCTACGCCGTGCACGTTCGTGCGGGACTAGTTTAATACCAACCACAACAGGTAGTGCAACGGCTATTACGCATATTTTTCCTGAGCTTAAGGGTAAATTAAACGGCCATGCTGTGCGTGTACCTCTTACTAACGCATCCATTACTGATTGTGTTTTTGAGCTTGAACGAGGTGTTACACAAGATGAAGTAAACACTTGGTTTAAAAACGCTGCAAATAACGAGCTACAAGGTATTTTAGGCTACGAAGAAAGACCGCTTGTATCAATAGATTACAAAACAGATCCACGTAGCTGCACCATAGACGCGCTTTCAACTATGGTAATTAACAATACTCAGCTTAAATTATACGCTTGGTATGATAACGAGTGGGGTTATGCAAACCGTACGGCTGAGCTAATGCTTAAAGTTGCACAAAGTGATGTGGTTTAATCTTGTTTAAAAAGGTTTAACGCTATGTTTGCTCAGTTAGCTAGTTTACCAAGTTCTATAAAACAATATTTAATAATTACCGGTAATTACTGGGCATTTACCCTTACTGATGGCGCACTAAGGATGCTGGTGGTGCTGTATTTTCATCAGTTGGGTTATGGTGCATTTGCAATAGCCATGTTGTTTTTGTTTTATGAAATTTTTGGCGTAATCACCAATTTAGTAGGTGGATGGCTAGGAGCACATTTAGGGTTAAACAAAACCATGAATGTAGGGCTTGGGCTACAGCTTGTAGCTTTGGCCATGCTTTGCGTTCCTGGAGATTGGCTAACCGTTGCCTATGTTATGGCAGCGCAAGCACTGAGTGGCATAGCTAAAGACTTAAATAAAATGAGCGCAAAGAGCGCCATTAAGTATTTAGTACCACAAGACGATGCAGGGCAAAGCCAATTATATAAATGGATTGCCATACTTACGGGCTCTAAAAATGCGTTAAAAGGAGTGGGCTTTTTTTTAGGCGGCTTATTACTTACCGTATTTGGTTTTGTGGGGGCATTAATAAGCCTAATTGCTTTACTTAGTGTTGCGTGGGTTATTAGTTTAATTTTTTTAAAAGGCGATATTGGTAAAGCTAAAAACAAACCTAAGTTTAAAGAATTATTTTCTAAATCGCGGGCAATCAACTTACTTAGTGCAGCGCGTTTATGCTTGTTTGCGGCGCGCGATGTATGGTTTGTGGTTGCATTGCCGGTTTACTTAGCCGCTCAGTTTAACTGGGATCACTGGTGGGTAAGCGGCTTTATGGCTTTGTGGGTAATTGCTTATGGATTGGTGCAGTCGCAAGCACCGCGTATAACAGGGCAAAGTGATTCAAACTCACATTCAGTCAAAAAAGCGTATTGGTGGGTTGCTCTATTAAGTGGCGTAACTGGCATTTTAGCGTTGTTGATGCAATTTGATGTAGCGGTACATTTTACGCTTGTAATCGGCTTACTTATTTTTGGTGGTGTATTTGCTGTAAATTCATCGCTGCATAGTTACTTAATAGTAAGTTTTGCTAAAAACGATGGGGTGTCGCTCGACGTTGGCTTTTATTATATGGCCAATGCGATAGGGCGTTTGCTTGGTACGGTGCTTTCTGGCTGGGTTTTTCAAGTATATGGGCTTAGTGCGTGTTTATGGGTAAGTGTATGTTTATTAATTGCAGCCTCAATTACAACGGCACGTTTGGCTAAACTTTAAAAAACTCAACGTATTGTATTAAATTCAATTTGTTTAACGATATTCATAGCTTCGTTGGTTAGATCTACTAAACTGTATCAGTAGTTTTAATTTAAAGGGTGTGATGAATGCGAGAAATATCGTTAGCAAAAAAGTTACTCTGGCTAAGTGTCGGTAGTATATTTATAACTGTACTAGTGCTATCAGGCATTTTGTGGTGGCAGTTATCATCAAGTAATAAGCAGTTAGCGACCAAATCCGAAGAGTACATTATTGTAGAAGTAGAAGAAAAGCTTAATGCTCATGCGGCTGGATACGGAGAAAAAATTGCTGGCTTTATTAATGAAGCTTACCGTGTTCCTTATTCATTAGCGGCATTACTTGGCAATGCAGCAAAACAAAACACTTTAGACCGAGATACAGTTGTCAGTATAAATAAAGCGGTTTTAGAACAAAACACTCTCTTATCATCTATTTATTCTCAATTTGAACCAAACGCTTTTGATGGGCAAGATTCTCAATATCAACAAGGGTATAAGCATTCAGTAGATAGTGCTGGTACGTTAGAGGTATACATAACTCGCGATCAAAAAGGCATAATTGAACAACAAAAAGTAGCGAATGCCGCCGATAAATACATAACAACGCTTAATGAGTTTGGTATTCGCGAAGCGCAGTGGTATTTGTGCGCAAAAGACACACTTAAGCCTTGTATTATGGAACCGTATTTATACGAAATCCCATCGGGCGATTCGGTAATGCTAACTTCGTTAACCGTGCCTATTTTAAAGTCAGGCCAGTTTATTGGTTTAGCAGGCGTTGATTTAACTCTACCAACCTTTCAAGTAATGACTGAGCAGCTTTCTAAGCAGCTTTACAATGGTCAAGCTAAAGTAACCTTATTAAGTGATTTAGGTTTAGTTGTAGGCAGCAGTCATTATAAATCTAAATTAGGGCGCCCAATTAAAGAGGCTGTTAGTTCTACTATATTTAATGATATTGAAAAGTCTAAAGGGCAAAGCGGTATTTTTAAAACAAATAGTGAATATTTAGTAAATTATCCAATTGATATAAAACTAGCAAACACTCAGTGGTCATTAATCATAGAAGTACCTACAGACCTAGCACTTGCAGGGCCTGAAGCGCTAGAAAAAAACATGCAAGAAACAGCAGCATCACTCGGGTTTATTATTTTAATTACAGGCTTAATAATTGCTGTGGTTGCTTTTGTTATTATGAAATTAGTAATTGCAGGTGTAATAGCGCCGCTACAACAAATTCAACAGCGGGTTGATAACCTCGCAAGTTCTGAGGGTGATTTAACGCATACATTGCATGTTGATAGCCACGCAGAACTTATTGCATTAGCTGGTGGGTTTAATCGATTTTTAGCAAAACTACGTGATTTAATTTCTGAACTAAAAGCGGTGTCTGAGCAAACTAAACAGCAAGGCGAAATAGCACAACACATCGCTATTGATACTAAGCATAATGTTCAATCTCAATTTCAAGAAATTGAAAGTGTGGTAACGGCTATGAACGAAATGAGCGCAACAGCACTCGAAGTAGCCAGAGCATCAGAGCAATCAGCCCAACAAGCCGATGAAATAAATAGCTTGGTAGTAAGCAGTGAGTCGAGCTTATCGTCAGCGATGACACAAGTTAAAACGATGTCTGAAGAAATTAAAGAAGCTAACCAAGCAGTTGAAAAAGTAGCTTCGCGTAGTAAAGACATTACGCAAATATTAGATGTAATTCGTACTATTTCAGAACAAACAAACTTACTTGCACTTAACGCAGCCATTGAAGCTGCGCGCGCTGGTGAGCACGGGCGAGGCTTTGCCGTTGTTGCTGATGAAGTACGTGCACTTGCTTCTAAAACGCGTTCATCAACAGATGACATAAGCCAGTTAATTGATAGTTTATTATCTGAAGTAGGTAACGCATCTACCGTTATTGAAAAAGGCGTAGTACGTGCACAAAATGCCGTTGATGAAACATCAGTAGCTTTTGATGCTCTGCACAGTGTTGTCGTTAAAGTTGATGAAATAACCAATCAAATTACACATATTGCCACCGCTGCCGAAGAGCAAAGCTTAGTGACTGAAGAAATAAACCGTAATTTAACGCTTATATCTGATGCCGCATCGCAACTTGCTGACTTATCTACACAAGCAGGGGATAGCAGCGAAGCGCTTAATGCACTTGTTGCCCAGCAAGATAATGAGCTAAATAAGCTTAAAACGTAACTTATAAATTAAGTTTTAAGCACAAAAAAATGGCCAGTTAATACTGGCCATTTTTATTTAGTAAAATAAGTATAACTTGTTGAGAATGCGCGATAACTGCTATTTATAACTTTTTAATCAACATAAACATTTGGTTGATCATTGGCTCAGCAAATTGCTCTACATTAGGACGATTAAAATAACCGCGTAAACCTGTAAATTGCACCTGAAAAAAGCGCGCATATTCAACAGCGGTCAACGTATTACTTAACTCACCTTTGTTTATTGCTTGTGTAAACAACTGCGTTAAATAAGCTTCAAATTGAGCGGTTAAATCTAAGCTTAGCTCATATAGGTTTGAGTCTTTTTCTGCAAACTCGCTGTTTGCTTTAACCAGCATACAAATAGCGCTTGGGCTGCAATCTTTTGTTTTAATGACCACATTTTCAACAAATGCACGTAACCCACCAAGTACTGTATCTGCACTTGATAGAAACCCCTCTATTTGGGTTTTCATTTGTACTGTGTAATCTTTCAGCGATTCGCAGTATAGCCCTTCTTTAGAGCCAAACGCAGAGTAAATACTACCCGGGCGCATATTAACGGCTTCTTGTAAGTCACGCGTTGAGGTTGCATGAAAACCTTTTTGCCAAAATAGCTGGCTTGCAACGCGAACTACATTATCGCGTTCAAATTTAACCTTATTAGCCATATCATTCTCAATCAATTTGAACATTTGCTCAATTTTAACTTGAACAGTCGCTCAAAATCAAATACTATGTGTCTCGAAGTTACTTAAAACTATTAATTATTAGGAGCTAACCATGGCCGAATTTACTTTATACACTCAAGAAAACGCACCAGAAGAAGCAAAACCGTTACTAGCTGATTCAGTAGCAGCATTTGGTATGCTTCCTAACTTACATGCAGTAATGGCTGAAGCACCAACATTACTTAAAGGTTACCAAGTACTGCATGAGCTGTTTCAAAAAACATCATTCAATGCAGAAGAGCTAACAGTAGTATGGCAATCAATTAACGTTGAGCACGCATGTCATTACTGTGTTCCTGCTCACAGTGGTATTGCAGCGGCAATGAAAGTTGATCAAGGTGTTGTTGATGCACTTGTAAACAAAACACCACTTGAAAACCCTAAGCTAGAAACTCTTCGTGAAACTACACTCGCAATGACACGTGAACGTGGCGTGATCAGCGATGAGCAAATCGAAAAATTCTTTGCAGCAGGTTACGGTAAGCAACAACTACTTGAAATTATTGTAGGCTTGTCTCAAAAAGTAATGAGCAACTACACTAATCACCTTGCTGATACACCAGTAGACGCTGCATTTAAAAAATACGTAAAATAAATACGATTTTATAAATGACAAAAGGCAGCCTAGGCTTAATGCCGATCAGTTAAGAAAATGACCGGTTGACCGATCCAAACGATCATGCAAAATCCGTAGTTAGGAAACTAACTACGGATTTTTTTGTGAATATAGAACAA
>NZ_JADYXO010000033.1:0-26003 GCF_015864295.1 Pseudoalteromonas sp. NZS127_1
GTTCCTGCCTCGCTATGCGTTGGCGTTTCCCGTCTCAGTGGGGTCGCATTATAGGGAGATCCGAAAACAGATCAACCCTTTTTTTAGATCTTTTTACTGTTCGAACAAAAATAGAACAAAACCATGTAAAACCATATGAAAACCTTCCTAAGATGATGCTTTTTTGTGCTCTTATTTATTATTTAATACAAATATCATTGCTATGTTTGATTTAGACGTTAAGATAGCAAGTTCACAATGTTAAATTAATGTTTATTTCCTGTTTATTGGTAGATCTAAAATGAAATTACCCGATCAAAAATCTTTTATCTTCTCTGTTATTCTTGCTGTAGTTGGTTTTGTTGTTGTTGAGTTTGCTTTAGGCGGCTTAGCTTTAAACCCTGCATTACTATTTGGTGCTGGTTTATTAATAGGTGCGATTGCTATTGCTGCAATGTCATCTGATGTGACTGAAGAAGCTGAAGTTAAAACAAAAACGCTTTATGTTGGTAACCTTCCTTATCGTGCAAACGAAGGTGTGGTTCGTGCATTATTTGAAGAACAAGGCAAAGTATTCAATGTTCGTTTATTAAAGGATAAGAATACTGGCAAGCGTCGTGGCTTTGGTTTTGTTGAAATGGCGCAAGCTGATGCAGACAATGCAATTGCTAACTTGAACGATAGCGAGTTCCAACAACGTACTTTAAAGGTACGTGAAGCAAAACAAAAACAAGAAGATGATTCTAATGCTCTACGTACTGAGACGGATCAGTCAGTGTAACTAGCTTTACCGCTAGCTTATTGCTAAACACATCAGCCGTTGCATAATATTGCAGCGGCTTTTTTATGTCTGTTAGTTTATTCACACACAAGTTAAGTTGGTTAAGTAGGTAGTTGACTCTGTTTGCTATCGCTACACCTGAATCAAGTAATTTTACATTCCCTTTAAAATACTGACTAATAGGCTCTGCTAATATTGGAAAGTGCGTACATCCTAATACAAGTACATCTATAGTTTTATCTATATGTAGGTCATCAAGCACTTGATGCAACTTGTTTGTATCCAAAGACTCTGTAAAAAAGTATTGCTCAGCTAAAGTTACTAACTCCACACTGCTATATAGATTAACGGTTACATTACGTGCATGCTCAGTAATTAATGTTTTAGTGTATGAACTGGCGACCGTTGCCGGTGTGGCTAATAAGCCAATATGATTTGAACGTGTTAACTCTGCCGCAGGCTTTATTGCTGGCACAACACCTACTATAGGAATATCTGTCATTTGGCGAACAGCGCTAAGTGCAGATGTAGAAGCGGTATTACACGCTATTACAATTAAATCAACGTTAAGCGTATTAGCTTTGATGAAATGAATAAGTGAGCATAATCGGTTAATGATTGTTTTTTGGGATTGAGCACCATAAGGTAGTAATGCATTATCCATAAAATAACTGTACTGAGCATTGGGGATACTTTGCTTTATATGCTCAAGTACAGTAGTTCCACCAATACCTGAATCAAAGACCATTATATGCGCTGACAAACTACCGTTCCCACTTTACTTTAAGAACGGCAGTTTGCCATGAGGTATTTATAAAAGAAAGTAGTTTAACTTTGCGTGGTTTCTAAATCAGCAAGCTCGTCGGCTGCCGAATTTAACTGATTAAGGTTTTCGAACATAGACTTTGTGTAATCCACTAACTTATCTATTTGCTCCTGATCTTGATTTAACCATTGGAGAATGCCAGCTAGCTGATTTTGTAATCCAAGCTCACCCGCTTTTTCAAAAGCATTTTTAAGGTCATCATTAAAAGGAGCTAAACCTTCCGCTACTCGTTTTTCTGGTGCTGGTCTATATTCTTCATAGCTTTTAACTGTTGCTATTGTTTTTGTTTGGCGTAAATCCATAGAAAAAGCCACCAGCTGATCGCTGTCTAAACTCAGCTCTTGCGCTTGTTCAAATGCTTCATCTAAATCACCACCAAAAAAGGTTTTACTTAGATCTTGTAAGTCTTCCATCATTGCATTAATAGCTTCTTGCTCTTGCTCATTTAAGTCACCATTAACCGACATCGAAAATGATACCTGTCGAGATTGCGATGATGAGCTTGCAAACGACTCGCTATTACTGTTTTGCTGATAGCCACTTGCCGACTGAGATTCAAATGCATCTGCAAAGCTAATACTTACCTCGTCACCCTCTGCGGTGGTAAATTTATACTCTGCATTACTCGTCATACTGACATATTGAGCCTGGCTTATATTTACGCTGGCAGGTTGTGGGTTAAATAACGACTCTTCAAACTTATCGAGCCCATTGTAAATTCCCTCTTTGGACTTATTAATCCCCTCTTCCATGTCATCATTAAATACACCTGTACCTTTGAGTTCATCAACAGCGTCGTCAATCCCTATTTGGACTCCTTTGCGCGCGTCGCCTAACATATCTTTGAGCTTTTCGTCATCAGCGCCATTAGCTTTTGCTTTATTAACAGCACGACTTACAAAATCGAGTACGTTTTTTACTATTTCATCAAAATCAAATAGTGGTTTATCTGCTTTTTTTTCTGCGATAGGCAATCCAAGCTGCTCAGCCATTTTATCGCCAAGCACCTTTGCGGCCAACTCTCGGCCTCGTTGTTGATAGCTATCTTGAGGAGACGTAATTGTAGGTTGCTGTATATCAGCTTTATTATTGAATTTATTGATGTTGTTGTTTGGCGTAAAGCCATAATTACCTATTTTCATGATTCGTCTCCTAAGCGTGCGTAGTTTATTATCGGCTATAACAACAAAAACTAAAGTACAATGTTCAATAAAACAGCATAAATGCTAGCCAAAACTAGACAAATACGCAGCGCTCCCTACAATAGCGCCGATAAACAGATCTTAGATAAGGTAGTAGCGTTAATGGCAGTTATTAAAATAGATACCACACAGTACCAAACGCAGTTAAGTGAAAAAGAGCAGCGTATTAGTGCACAGTTCCAACGTTTTGGTGTGGAGCAACTAGAAGTATTTAGCTCAGAGCCAACTAACTACCGCCAACGTGCTGAATTTAGAGTATGGCACGACGGTGACGATCTGTTTCACATTATGTTTGATCAACAAACAAAAGAAAAAATCCGTGTTGATACATTTGATCCAGCAGCGCCTCTAGTTGGTGAAATAATGCAGGTGATGATTGAGCATCTTAAGCCTTGTGAAATATTACGTCGTAAGTTATTTCAAATCGATTACCTATCCACGCTAAGCGGTGAAATTTTAGTAAGCTTGCTTTATCACAAACCACTTGATGATGAATGGTTAAGTGAAATTAAAGCGCTTAAAGAAAAACTAAGCAGTAAATACAAAATTGACTTTATCGGCCGTGCTCGCAAACAAAAAGAAGTGCTGGGTGATGACTTTGTAACTGAGCGTTTAACAGTTAATGGTCAAGAGCTTATTTATCAACAAGTAGAAAATAGCTTTACTCAGCCTAATGCAAAAGTAAATATTAATATGCTGGAGTGGGCGCAAGATTTATGTAAACCACTTAAAAATGATTTATTAGAACTGTATTGCGGTAACGGTAACTTTTCAATTGCGTTAGCGGGCTGTTTTAATAAAGTATTAGCAACAGAAATATCAAAATCATCTGTTCATTCTGCTCAATACAATATTGCTAAAAATAACGTAGAGAACTTAGATATTATTCGTATGTCTAGTGAAGAGTTTACTCAAGCAATGAATGGCGAGCGTACTTTCTCTCGTTTAGACGGTATTGACCTTAAAAGCTATGACTGCCAAACCATATTAGTTGATCCACCGCGCGCGGGCATGGATGAATTAACGTGTGACTTAGTAGCTAACTACGAAAGCATAATTTATATATCGTGTAATCCTGAAACCCTTGAGCGTGACCTTGATCACCTAACACGTACGCACAACGTTAAGCGCTTTGCTATATTTGATCAGTTCCCATATACACATCACATTGAGTCGGGTGTTTTCTTGCAGCGCAAATAAATACGCTCAGTAAACGTTACCCATAAAAAAAGCTCCTTGTAGGAGCTTTTTTAGTTTTAGCTAAACTTACTTGTTAGCTAAGTAATTAATCAGTTTGCTAATATCTTCTGGTTCAGTAATACCCGACTCACGACCTAGGTTTAATTTATACTTACCATTTACAATAAATGTAGGTACGCCACGTAGTGCGCCTTTTTCTTTAAAGTAGTCTTGATCGCGTTTCATTTTAGAGCTCAGCGTACGTACCGAGAAGCTTTTAAACAGCTTATCAAACTTATCGCCATCAACGCCCTGCGCTACAAATATATCTTTTACATCTGCAAGCTCATTAAAACTAGCGCGCTTTGTATGAATATGATTAAAGATTGCAGAGACAATTTTATCTTTTTGCGGAAGCACTTCTGCAGTAGCGAGTGCTTGGCTCATCATCTGTTGGTTTTCTGGGTCGCGTACACCTACAAAATCAACATGGCTCTTTTTAAATTTAACGTTTTTATCAAGCTTAGGCTTAAACTCACCAATTAGTGCTTCCATGTTATTACATGCAGGGCAGTAAAATGAGAAAAACTCTTTAATTTCTGGCTTTTTTGTTGCGCGCTCAGAAACAACGTCGTAATGCACGCCTTCTTCATACGTTGCTGCAAAGCTTGTTGCCGCCATAGGAAGTAGTACTGCAAGCAAACCTGCTTTAACTAATTTAATCATTATTATGCTCCGAAATTTATAGTGCTAATAAAAACGCTACTAACTCATCAAGTTCTTTTTGATTTTTGATGGTGTTGAGGTTTATTTTATATTTATCGTTAACAATAAAAGTAGGTACACCTGTAAGTGCGCCTAATTTTGAATATTTATTTTGTTTGTTTTGCATTGCTTGCTCAGCCGAAATAACTGGCATGCTTGCAATTTCTTGATCAAACGTTGCGCTATCAATACCGTTTACTTCAAGTAATTTTTTAACGTCTTTCATTTCAGTTAAAGGAGCACGCTGAACATGAATACTTTTAAAAATTTGATCGCTAATACTCTGCGCCTGACCATGCTGCTTAGCAATTAAGTAGGCAAAGCTTAAATTACTTTGTGCTTGTGGCGACACGCCACCTAAAAAGTTCACGTGGTTTTTAATAAACTCCGCGCCTTCTGGCAAGCCTTGTTCAATTGCTTTTGCTACTGGTTCAAACTTAAAGCAATGTGGACAGTAAAATGAGAAAAACTCGGTTACTTGTGGTGATGTACTTTTGTCTACATCAATAACAGTGTATTGATTATCAACTTCAAACTGTGCAGCAAGTGCTGCAAATGGTAAACATAAAAGTAATAAACTCAGTTTTAATTTTTTAAGCATTTGTATCTCGTTGTACTTGTCTTTAAATAAAATATTACGGCAATAACTTTAACGGTGCTTCTTGCAGTGCTGCAAGTTGCTCCTTCAGTGCTAAAATTTGTTGCTCCCAGTATTTGTCATCAGCAAACCATGTAAAGTTCCGCACAAAGGCAGGATCGCTCCATCGTTTAGCTACCCATCCCATATAATGGATAATACGCATCGCTCGCAGCGGTTCAATTAATTTGAGTTGAGAGTGATCAAAATCACAAAACTCTTCATACGCACTCACAAGGGTGTCTAACTGTAACAGTTGCGTCGCTCTATCGCCACTGAGCATCATCCATAAATCTTGGATTGCAGGACCTTGGCGGCTGTCATCTAAATCAACAAACATTAGCGCATCACCTGCCCACAAAATATTACCAACGTGGCAGTCACCATGTAAGCGAATACTTTGCACATCTTTATACTGTTTTTGCGCCTGCTCTATCACTAAATCTAAAATAGTATAAAAGGCAGTATTTATTCCCATAGGCACTAAGTTACTTTTTTGAAGATGAACTTTGGCTGTATGTAAATACTCCTCGCAAGTAACTGTTGGCCTATAAGTAAAAGGCTTTGTTTTAGCTACTTGGTGCATACGGCCAATTAAACGCCCCATTACATCAAGCTGGTCTAAGTTATCAACCTCAAATAAACGCCCGCCGACACTTGGAAACAACACAAACAAATAACCTTCGTGTTCAAACAAGCTTTGCCCATTATATAAAATAGGGGCAACAACAGGCACTTCCGCTTCTGCCAGTTCAAATGCAAAATCATGCTCTTCTTGAATTTGCTCTTTACTCCAGCGCTCTGGGCGATAAAACTTCACTACGTAACGCAGGCCATCATCGGCTTTAAATTGGTACACTCTGTTTTCATAGCTATTGAGTGCCAACAAACCAGATTCAGCGTACACACCTACGCTTTCTATTGCATCGAGTATTAGGTCAGGTGTTAAGTCAATAAAACTAAATTTACTCATACTCTTCTTATATAAAATAAAAAGCGGGTTATATACCCGCTTTTGTTAATTGCTATATCAACTTACCTATTTAAGGTAGGTTGTGATTATCGCGCTTTAAAAAAGTTACTCGACTGCGATATTGTTTCATCCGGCTCATCTACCGGTGAAAGCACAAAATTAAACTCTGTCATTGGCGCTTTTAAATCATAAGGGTCCATTACAAGCGACAATGGCACATTATGAGATTGCCCTGCCTGCACAGTAAATGACTGCTTACCAATATACTTAAAGTTATCTAACCCTTGTACTTTAATATTAAAGGTTTGCTCGTACTGCGCTTTATTAATTACCTTTAATGTATAGGTGTTCTCTACTAAACCATCAAAATCGACACGATATAATTGGTTTCGATCACGAATGATATCAAAGTCCATTGTTTTACGCAGCGCTATATTAGCTACAAGTGCTCCCGTAAGCACAACAAGTATGACCGTGTAACCAATGATTTTAGCTCGTAGTGGATTCGTTTTATTTTCTGGGGTTTCGAGGTTTCGCTCTGTCGTATATGAAATAAGTCCACGCGGGTATTCCATTTTATCCATTACGCCATCACACGCATCAATACATGCACCACAGTTAATACACTCAGCTTGCAGCCCATTTCTAATATCAATACCTGTTGGGCACACTTGAACACACAGGTTGCAGTCGATACAGTCGCCTAGCTCTAAATCTTCATGATCTACTTTACGTGAACGAGGACCACGGCTTTCACCACGGCTTTCGTCGTACGTTACAGTGTATGTATCTTTATCAAACATAGCTGATTGAAAACGTGAGTAAGGGCAAATGTGTAAACACATAATTTCTCGCATCCAACCGGCATTACCATAGGTACACGCAGCAAAGAAAATAATACTGACTAGTGCATAACCACCCACGTTAAACGTTACAAAATCAGGAAGTAACTCTCTGATTGGCGTAAAGTAACCCACAAAAGAAATAGCGGTATATAACGAAAACAATACCCAACTAGTATGCTTTGCCGTTTTACGCCAAAACTTATCAAAATTCATGGGTCTTTGATCGAGTTTTTTACGCTGATTAGCCGTGCCCTCAAGCTTTTCTTCAAACCAAATAAAAATAAAGGTCCAAACAGTTTGCGGACATGTGTAGCCACACCACACCCGTCCATAGAAGGTGGTCACTAAAAACAGCGCAAATGCTGCCAGCATAAAAATAAACGCTAATATGGTAAAATCTTGAGGCCATAGCGTTAAACCAAAAATATTGTATTTTTGACCAATTAGATCAAACAGCACTGCTTGCTGGCCGTTAAAATTAATCCAAGGAAGTAACATAAACGCAAGTAGGCCTAAAAAGCCAATGCGCTGCCTAAGTAATTGATGTAGGCCTTTTACGGCACGCACATAAATACGATTTCGGGGATTGAACCTATCATCTTGACGGCTTAAATCCGGTTTTTGGATTTTCACCTCTACAGGGATATTCTTTACTTTAATTTGTTTGTCCATCGAAGTTCCTCAACGCCGCTTGGAAATAAAAATCCAGCAATACTCAAGTACTCTATACTTAAAGCTAGCAAGTTACTTGCTAGGCAGATTTACTTTAATAAATTGCCTTCTCGAATACTTTCAGATATTTCAGAAATATCTGACTGCTGTTAACCATTATAACAATGTTGGTTAAAATTACTGGCATAGATCGCTAATAATTTATTCATCCCAGTTACTTGCTTTTAAAATGCAGTTTATTACACTGCATGGTAATTCAACCCTACTTAGATCAAGGTTTACGTATCCATGAAAAAATTTATTATTTTGGTAGTTGTGATCCTTGCCTTTTTTACAATCGATCATCCGCTTATAAAAGAACCTCGCGAAAGGTTATTAGGTGAAGGCATTGGTTTTTTAAGTGATGCAAGTAAGGTTAACAGAAGCCCTGCTGCAAATATGGCTAAAAATAGGATCAGCAGTCAACTTAAATTGTCTGAATCTGAGGGGGAGTACGTAGAAAAAACGTTTACAACAGATGACTCTGTTCAGTTATTTCACCTACGCTATTGTCGTGAACGTGACTTAAACCTTTATTTTTATGGCGATCGTTTAAATACAGTATGTAAAATAGTGACTGAAGCATTAGAGCAAAAGCGAGCAAAGTAGTGGATTTTTCAGGATTAAATAAAAAAGCAAGCGACTCATTTCATAAACAGCGCAACATGCTTAAACAATTAGCACAAGGCAAAACGTTAAAGTGTGAGAAATGTAATGGAGTTTTAACACTTGATTTAGCCACCTGCGAGCCTGGTAAAGGTATGGTAAAGTGTAAGCAAGGCTGTACTGATATTGTATTAGAACTAAGCGCTTAGATTACCTAAGCGCTTAAGCTAAAACTATTCGTCCCAGCTGTCATCAGTTATTAAACCACTGTTAATGGCAACAACTTCTATGAGCTCCGCAAAGCCTAGTGCAAAGTCACCCATTGATTCATATTGATACTGGCATAAGGCTTCTTTAGTCATACTATTTTGCTGAGCAATCTGAGTAATTGCTTGCTGATCAAGAGCAAAAAAGCTCAGTGTACTTAATGCACTCTCTAATGCTTCTTTAAATTCAGCATCTAACTCAGGTGCATTTAAAAGTGGCTCTGCATATGCTTTAGTAGCCACTAAAAAGCCTTCGCTCCATGGTTTACAAAACTCAATAGTAAACTCAACGGGTAGTTTGTATCCTGTTTCAAATACTTGCTCACTAATTTTATGGTATAGCGCCATAAACAAGAAAAGTACTTCTTCATCTAAATCATTAGCTGTATTTGGTAATATCTGCTCAAGCCACTCATGCACATCTAATGGATTGGGCGAACAAATAACGCCAAATAAATAGCCTTGGCTTTGTTGAAGGGTCATTGCTTGAGATTGGGTATTTAAAAATGTGCTGAGCTGCTTTGCGTGCAGCTCAGTAAATTGGGGTATTTGCATTAAAACTCTTTATATTCAAACATTAAAAGTTGAGCAGGTAACGACCTTGGCTATCTGGTCGGCCTAAAAATTTAACCGCATCATGTACATCTTTAGGTAAGCTAGCATCTGGTTTTACATAACCTGCCACACTAAAGTCGAAATTAGCTTTAAGTGTAGCATCTGCCACAAGGCCAAGCGTATTATCTGGGTCAATTAATATAGCAATATCGCCCGACTTACAGCTTAACTTACCAGCCAGAGGGCCAATATTAAACCACCCATTTAAGCCTTGCACGTCAATATTAGGGCTCGCTATTTCACCTTTTAGTGAATCACAATAAGGTGCACCTGAGCTGTATTCATCAAGTTCTAAAATTACACGCCCTTTAGCGGTTACAGGTAGGGGAAGCTGCACGCGCTGCATTGCACGCTCTACTGTTGAGCGCACTAGGCCGTCAGTCACTTTAACTTCTTGATTAAAAAGCCCATAACTTACATCAGCATAACCCGAGATATCACTACGCTCTCGTGCATTACCAAACTTCACATTCGCATTTAGCTTGCCTGTAAATAACTTCCAGCCAGCAATGTCCCAGCGAACATTATTTAACTGTTCACCATCAAAACGAACTTGCATCATTTGACCTTGCCAAACAGTGCCTACAGTTTGCCCTACTTCTAATTGCTTTGGAAAGTACGGTTTTGCTATATCTAGTGCAATATGTGCTGGTAATTTAATAATACAAAACACAATAAAACTAATTAAAAAGACAGCCGATAACGTTATTATTTTTTTCATTAATTAATTCTCTAATACTAAACGGCTTACACGCACATAGCCTGATTTATCATCGCGGCTCAAATCTAAGTTTTCAATTTTTAAGCCGTGTTGATTCACTAGCTCATCTAACCACTCTATTAACTGATTAAATTCTACAGAGTCGAGCGTCAAACGTAGCGAATCACTACTTGGCTGCATTTTACTAATACTTATTTGATGGCGCCCACGTGTAGAATTAACAATTTGGCTTAAGTTTGCATTGCTAGCAACACTGGTGTTACCCGCAGCCTTTAGCTTAACAATGCTTTCATCAACCCAAGCTAATAGCTCTTGTTGTTTAATTTGAGATTGCTGTGCCTTTTCTATCGCATTATTTAATGGTCGAAATATTCCCATTACTAAAACAAAAATAATAAACACGCCACCAGCGACCATTACCAATTGTTGTTCTTGCTCTTTAAGCGAGCGCCATTGTTGCATTAACTGCTTTTTCATACTGCACCTCGCAGTTTAATTTCACCAACGACATAATCACCGTCGTTATTTAAAGACCCTTGCTCAACAGTTAAACCTTGTTTTTCAAGTATGATTTTTACTTTACCAAAGGTTTGGAAGTCTTTAGCACGTGCACGAATGCGCAGCTCATTGCGACGTTTGTCATAACGAAGTGTTTCAGGTGTAAATTCGCTGACTTGCGAAAATACATCAACCAAATTAGTCGTTAAGTCTAAAAAGCCCGACTCACTTGAGCCTTGCACTTTATCTAACGCGCCTTTAATTTGGCTTTTAATTAGATTGGGGCGAACTTTAGTTCCTGGGAATGCTTTTTGGTATCTGTCGACTACTTGAGCTTTAGCTACTTCTACTTGTGTATTAAGTTGGTGTAACTCAATAGCTTTTATTGTAATAGTAGAAACCAATGCAACACTTGCTATAATTGCGGCGCCTTTCCAGTAACCCCACCATAAAGCGCTTTGTTTTTTAAGCTGATACATACCTTGGCGTAAGTTAAAGTTAACGCTATCTAACTGCTTTGCAAATAATGCTAGAGGTAAGTCGTACTCACTCGTTTGCGCTTGTAAGTTAACGCTTTCTGGAAACTGACTAGCTGGGCTAAAATGTTTAATATCAGGATTACCCATGGCTGTTAAGTAGCCATTTAACCAACTAGATTCAACCGCACCTATATGCCATTGCCCCTGCTTAAATAACCATTGGTTATTGAGCTCGATAGCGGTAACTGCGCCATCATCTGCAAGCGGTAACAACAAAGCATCGGGTAATATTCTGTATACTGATAGATTATGCTCTACAAATAATGCGAGCCATTGTTCAAACCATTCACGGTCTGTCATTGCTACACGAATTGCATGTTGCTCACCAAGCATTGTCGGCTGCGCTACTGCTATAAACAGTTCATCTACGTCACATGCTATATCTTCCTCCAGCATGTATGGCAATGCTTGCTCAAGCTTGCGATTCCATTTTGTTGGCAAAGCGACCGTTTTTAATTGCACTTGATCACTTGGTAACAACACGACCACTTCTCGGGTAAGTGCTTTTTCGCTTAGCTCACTTAAATGCTCTGCATTTGGTAACTCGCCACTGGCTATTATTTCTTGTTCTTGTGGTGAGTAAATTAACCAATTAAGCAATTCTTGCTCGGTTTGACCCGTGCGGATCAACAGTATTTCTGTCACTGTACGCCTCCAAATTTTCGCGCCAGTATCGTTACGTCACCGTCTTTAGCGTGCAGTAATGTGGTCATCGAAAAACGCAGGTCGACAAAATTTGCCTGCGTTTGTAATTTAAAATATTCGCTTTTAATACTAAATAAACTTTTGACTGAGTCGGTATTAGTACCGCCTTGTTGCTTCACCTGTTCAAAAAATTCATCAATGGTGTCAAAGCCAGTTTGCGGTCTTGCACCTATCACAGCCTCTGCACCAGATAAGCTCAAGCTTTCTATTAAGGCACTGAGTATGAGTGCTTGCTCTGGGATTAATGTATTTACGTTAATAGATAAAAGCGTACTGCCTGGTATTACACATACATATGGCAGTACTTTTTCCATCACTAATGGGTTAAAGCCCTTAACCAAGCGTAATTCCGATGTTGATGCAAATAAACTATTGGCTGTCATATACGGAAAATCTCGTGATAAATACTCGTCTTCTTCTGCGCCTGAGCGATATGTAATACTGTCCTCGTCAAGCCAATCAAATACGCTATCTGCCATTGTCTCTTCTGATTCATCAGCAGGTAAATCTTCAATGTTTTCAAGTAATGCAAATAGTGCTTTATGTGCAGGGTTTGTTTTACTTGCGCTATTTTCTTCTGGCGCTATGGCTAAAGCATTTAAATTTAAACATGCTTGTAAATCAGTAATTTTGCCACTTAACGTGCCGTTATCAACAGGGTATGAAGCATCACCTAGAGTTGCCCAAACTTGATCAAGTGTTGTTTTATCAGCATCATCTTTTTTACTTTGTATTAGCCCTTTAATAGCAAGCTCTTCTGCACCGTAGGCGTACCATTTAGCTTGCTGATGACCTTGCAAATTAGTGCTTTTTTGCACTTGAACCATTAAATTAGCACTCATTTCTACTGCTAAAATAGCCGCTAATGCCACAATAAACAAAACAATAACAAGTGCTGCGCCGCGCGATGATTGCTGCTTAACCATTATTCACATCCGTACTTTGTGTAGCAACAACTTTGCCTTGCCCAGGAACTAAAAATACACGACGAATTGGCTCTGCTTCTATTTGTTGCAAAGTAACAGCAACCGCTTTAGGGAGAGCTTTAATTTCCCACTGTTCTTGCCATTCGTTTTTATCATCTAAAAACTCAAACTTAAGCTCTTCAACATTTTCTAGTACACGTTGAACTCGCGGTTCCATATTATCAAGCTGATCAACATAAACCCGATAAACACGCTCAAGGTTATCGTCTATCACTCTATAACCAACGGCTTGTAGTTCTGAACGTGGCAATAAATTAATTGGATTTATCCAGCCATCTCGTACAAACGCAATACCATCGTATTGGCTTTCTAAAACGTAACGACCAGCAAGTAAATATTGTTCTTGAACATCACCAGATTCGTTTCGTACTGCACGTTTAGTCATTTGGCTAAAATCTTGATCCATTAACCTAAATGTTGTTTGCAACCCATTTAACTCAGCAATTTTTTCATCGGAGGCATCTTTTGCTCTTGTTGTCGTCTCTAATATTTGATGAGTAGCAATAATAACAAAAGCTAAAATACCCAGTGCTACCATAACTTCAAGTAATGTAAACCCGCGCTGCTTCACTTACTTTTTGCCTTTATTTAGATACGTTGATAACTCATATGCCGAATGCTCATATTTTTCATCCGTAAAAACATTTATGGTTAACTTAACAAAGCTTTTGTCAGCAGTGGCTGTTACTTCTTGCTGCCAAAACCATTCAACACCGCCCATTACTTCGCTGCCTTTAAGGTTATTTTTACCTTGCCATTGTTCGCCTTTAGTACGCTGTTCAATAATAACGTTTTCGGCGACCCAAGATGCATAGGTTTGCTCTTCAATAGTCGTTAAGTGGTGTATGTGCTCGCTTGTTGCTTGCATTGCAGCTATACCCGCCATAGCACAAATACTTAATGCCACTAATACCTCTAATAAGGTAAACCCTTTAGTGCGCTTCATTATTCTGGCTCTCGGCGAAAGTTTACTGGTGCAGCAAATTCACCTTCAATGTAATACACAGGCTCGCTTTGCTCTTTTAACTCTAATATAAGTTGAAACGCGCTTACCTCACCTGATGACAAAATAAGCACTTGTGGGATTTTTAACTTTTTAAGCTCAAGTAAACTGTCCTCATCGCCGCCACTCATAAGTTCGCGCCAGTTAGATTGCTCTAAGAGGTTATCTTGCGCCCACGCTAAATCTTCTAAGTTGAGAGTGAGCTTTAATCTTTCATCTAACTCTATTGGTTTAAAAAGATCTTCACGGTCAAAGGTAATCCACTTTTCACCATCGAAAACTAAATACTCTAACGTATTTTCTTCTACTAATAAGCCCAATTCAACTTGGTTTAAAATGGCAAATTCCGATGCCATGTTAATGGTGGTATGCAGCCTTAATGCTTGAGTATCTAATTCTTCCTCAGCACCGCCTTCTAAGCTATATACCACCATTTTTGTAGCAAAAGCGATAATCACTAATACCACTAAAATTTCTATTAAACTAAAGCCTCTGCTTTTTGCATGGCGCTGCTTAAGGCTTGCTTTCATAGCAAGCCTCTAGCATTAACATGTTCATACAAAGCAGTGTACTTAAGCATTATTGTTTTTCTTCGTCCCAGTTACCGATATCATCATCAGTACCTACTTCACCATCAGGGCCCATAGAAAAAATATCAAACTTGCCAATTTCACCTGGGCTAATTAGCTGATATAGATTACCCCATGGATCTTCTGGTAATTCATTAATAAAACCACCGTCAGGGAAACGTTTTGGAACCGGTTCAATGCTTGTTTGAGTAACTAGCGCTTCAAGACCTTGCTCTGTGCTTGGGTAGCTCTTATTTTTAAGCTTGTATAAGCTCATTGCATCTTCTAATTGCTGAATATCTAGATGCGCTTTATCGATAGCAGCCTCTTCTTGCTGACCCATAATGTTAGGTGCAACAATTGACATAATCATCCCGATGATAACCAGTACCACCATCACTTCTAGTAAAGAAAAACCTGATTGTTTATTCACGTAATTACCTCATTATTCTAAAAACATTAAGTAAAAATGGTTTAGGTAAAACCATTAATATATTTAAAAATTTATTCTAACTTAAAGTCCAACAGCTTTATTCATCGCCATTATTGGCTGCAATATTGCCATTACTATAAATAATACAATAACCGCCATTGAGGCGATCATCGCAGGCTCTAGTAGTTTAAGCGATACATTAACCATGCTCTCAAATTCGCGATCTTGGTTATTTGCAGCACGCTCTAACATTTGCTCTAGTTCACCTGATTTTTCACCACTTGCTATCATATGCAGCATCATTGGTGGAAACAACTTAGTTTGCTGAAGTGCAGCTCTTAAGCTTGCACCCTCACTCACTCTATCGGATGCATCTGCAACCGCTTTTTTAATTTTTTCGTTAATTAATACACCACCCGAGATACGCATCCCCTCGAGCAATGGTACCGAGCTTGACGATAAAATACTTAAAGTACGCGCAAAACGTGCGGTGTTAATACCACGAGCCACTTTACCTATACCTGGCATATGTAGCACTCGGTCATCCCACCAAAAACGTATTTTAGGCTGCTTAAGTGCATGCTTAATACCAATGGCTATAGCTGTAATCGCTATTAAACTAATAAACCAATAATTTTGCACAAAATGGCTGCCTGCCATAACCCATTCGGTTGTCCAAGGAAGTACTTGTTTCGTTTTTTCAAACGTTTTTAATATTTTTGGTACTACGGTGCCCAGTAATACCGACACAATACCAATTGCAAATACCACTAATATAATGGGGTAAACCATAGCCTGAGTTATTTGGCTACGCATATGTTGGCGCTGCTCGGTATAGTCGGCTAAACGATTAAGTACTTGGTCAAGGTGACCCGACTTTTCGCCTGCGGCTACCATTGCACGATATAAGTCGTCAAAAACATGAGGAAACTCACTAAGACCATCGGCAAGGGTGTAACCTTCGACTACTTTTGAGCGTACCGACATAAGCATCCGCTTTAAACGCGGCTTTTCGCATTGCTCAGCAACCGCCATAACAGCGCCTTCAACAGGAAGTGCCGATTGAATAAGTGTTGCTAATTGCCTTGTAATTAATGCTAAGTCTGAGGTTGAAATTGTAGGCTTAAAAAAGCCACCGAGTAAAGGGGCTTTTTCGCCTTTGACTTGTTTATCACTTTGCGCCGCAGGGACAACTTCAAGCGGCGTAAGTTTTTGATCACGTAAAGTTTGGCGAATTTGTTTAGCTGTATCAGCTTCTAAAATGCCTTTTTTTTCTTTACCTCGGCCATCTAAGGCACGGTATTCAAACGCCGCCATAGTTAACCTTCCTCACGGGTAACACGCAATACTTCTTCAAGTGTTGTTTTACCTACAAGTACACGGCTACAACCATCTTGGCGAATACTTGGGCTGCGCTTACGAATGTATTTCTCTACGCTTTGCTCGCCTTTACCGTTGTGAATCATTTCGCGTATTGTTTCATCAACTACAAGTAACTCGTGAATACCCGTACGACCACGATAGCCATTAAAGTTACACTCTTCACACCCTACTGCTCGATAAATTGTCGGTTGGCTTTCAAAAGGAACCCCTAACAGCTGGCATTCATGCTCATCAGCCGTGTGACCTTCTTTGCAGGTATTACACAATGTACGTACTAGCCGTTGCGACAACACACCGAGTAACGACGATGAAAGTAAGAATGGTTCAACACCCATATCTTCCATACGTGTAATTGCACCCGATGCGGTATTAGTATGCAGAGTAGACATAACAAGGTGGCCGGTAAGTGACGCTTGAACACCAATTTGCGCAGTTTCAAGGTCGCGTATTTCACCCACCATTACTACATCAGGATCTTGGCGTAATATTGCACGTAAACCACGTGCAAATGTCATATCAACTTTTGCATTAACTTGTGTTTGCCCAATGCCTGGAATTTCGTACTCTATCGGATCTTCAACGGTAAGAATATTGCGATCGCGTGAGTTAATTTGGCTCATACCAGCGTATAGAGTGGTACTTTTACCAGAGCCCGTTGGCCCTGTTACTAAAATAATGCCGTGGGGTTTACTAATTAAATCTGAAAACAATGCACGGTTATCTGCGGTCATACCTAAATCTTCAAGGTTTAAACGCGCGTTGTTTTTATCAAGTAAACGCAGTACTACACGCTCACCAAAGCTCGATGGCATTGTAGACACACGCACATCAACTGCACGCCCGGCAATACGTAAGCTAATACGGCCATCTTGTGGAATGCGTTTTTCGGCTATATCAAGCTTAGCCATTACTTTAATACGAGACACAAGTAACGATGCAAGTTTACGATTAGGCTTAAGTACTTCTTTAAGCACGCCATCGACCCTAAAGCGAATAACAAGCTCTTGCTCGAAGGTTTCGATATGAATATCAGAAGCCCCTTCTTTAATCGCTTCACTTAGCATGGCGTTAATAAGCTTGATTATTGGCGCATCATCGTCACCAGCCAGTAAATCTTCAGTTTGCGGAAGTTCATCAGCAAGTGAGAATAAATCAACCTCGTTGCCAATATCTTCCATCATTTGTTGTGTTTCAGAGCTATCACGTTGGTATGACGCTTCAAGCAATAGCTCAAATTTATCATCAGCCAATTGCTCAAGTGTAAAACCATGGCCTGCGATACGGCGTACTTCTAATAGTACTTCCACATCTAGCTCACCACGGTAGTAAACTATGCGGTGATCTTTGTTTTTGCCAAGTAACACACCTGCACGTCTTGCATAGGAAAACGGCAAACGCTTTGCTGGTAACTCAACTAACACATCACTCGTTAATAGCTCATCCTGATTATGCGTTTTAGGATGAACCACATCTTGGTTTATCTCTTGAATCGCATTAGTCATCTTTACGCTCTTGTGCATTTTGTTTACGCAGAGACTCTTCATACGTAGGGGGAAGTACTAATTCGTCATTCCACTCAGGTAAAATAGGCGTATCAGTCATTGGCATTAACTCAATACCGTCTTCTTTTTGTTTAAACTGCTCACCACGAATAAAGTTATATTTATTAAAGCTTAACTTATTCATGCTTACACCATCACGAATAATGGTTGGGCGAATAAACACAATAAGATTACGCTTACGGCGCGTTGTATTTGTTGATCTAAACAGGTGTCCTAAAATAGGGATATCGCCTAATAACGGCACCTTAGAAACGCTTTCTTGTACGTCTTCGTCAATTAAACCGCCAAGTACAACCATACCGCCATCATCGGCCATAACAGTTGTTTTAATTGAACGCTTATTTACTGAAATATCAACCGCAGTTGCACCACTTACGCTCGATACTTCTTGCTCAATAGTAAGCTGTACTGCTGAACCATCATTAATCTGTGGCGTAACTACCAGCTTAATACCTACTTCTTGACGCTCAACTGTTTGAAATGGGTTAGCATTATTACTGCCTGTTTGTGAGCCTGTAATAATAGGTACTTCTTGACCGACTAAAATAGAGGCTTCTTCGTTATCCATTGTAGTAATAGAAGGGGTAGCCAAAATATTTGAATTTGTATCAGTGGCAACAGCCTGAATAATTGCGCCCCAATCATTTTTAACAACGCCCAGCGCTAAACCATTAATGCCACTAAGTAAGGAGGCTAATGGACCATAGTCACCTTCTGTTGTTTCCGTATACGGCGTTACCGTACCAGATTCTGTTCCTATTATATTTTTAGTAACGGTTACATCTTGTGCTTGCTCTGCAGCAACAGCTAACGAGCCCACGGGAACCGTAGTGCCGTTGTTAAACTGCAGCATACCGCCCTGCTCAGAAATCCACTGCAGGCCTAAGTTAACCCCGTCGCCTTCCATTACTTCAATAATAATGGCTTCAACTAGTACTTGGGCACGGCGAATATCAAGGCGTTCAATTACAGATTCAAGTGATCGCATTGTGTCTGGCTGTGCGGTAATAATTAATGAGTTTGAGTCTGGGTGAGACTCTATACTGCTTTCATTATTGCTTCTGCTACGAGTTTTAGTAGTACCGCCTTGTGCATCTTCAACAAGTGACTTACTAACACCCTGCAATACTTTGACCAAATCTTCAGCTTTAGCATAATTTAGGTAAAACACCTTAGTATTACCTTGGCTTTCTAACTCACCATCTAAGCGCTTAATTAGTTCAATAGCACGTGTACGGGCTTGGCCTTCACCGCTTACAATAACGCTATTAGTTCGGCCATCAGCCACAACTTTTGGAATTAAGAATTCAGGTACACTGCCTTTACCGCTGTCTTTATAAATATTATCTACCACAGAGACAACATCATCTGCCGTCGCATATTTAAGCTTAACGATGTCTACACGCTTGTCACCCGCCTGATCAACAGAGCGAATAATCTCAACTAAGCGATTAACCGATGCAGCATGACCTGTTAGCATCATTACGTTAGCCGCATTAAAGTTAGCAACGTGGCCACCATCTTTTTGATCGCTAAATTGACGAACTAGAGGACCAAGCTCCTGCACACTTACATTTTTAACACGTACAACACGCGTAATCATCATGTCGCCGCTAGCTTCACTACCTTCGTCAATAAGTGGCACATTTGATTTTTTAGCGTCTGAACTTTTTTCTACCTTAATTATGCCATTGTCCATTTCAACAGCTGAGTAGCCATAAACTTCCAATACATTTAAGAAGAACTGATAATAAAGTGCTTCGTCCATTAACTCGTAACTGCGAACATTTACCTTTCCACGCACGTTAGGGTCAATAATTACTGTTTTATTAAGGTTTTTACCAACAATGTTAATGAACTCATTGATATCAGTTCCTTTAAAGTTAGCAGCATATTCAACAGCAGAAACAGACAAAGAAATACTTGCCGCCAAAAAAAGTGCTGCGTACTTAGCTAACCCTTTTTTAATTTTTTTGAGGTGTAGCACCTGAACCATCGTATTAAAACTCCAAAGCTAAATTATTGCAGACTAAATTGCACATCAATTTGTTCACCATCACGTTCTATAGTGATATTGGCATCTGTACTATTACGCAGCTCATTAATAGCTGACATAGCCTGTTTTAAATCTGTTAATTGATAGCCATTTATAGAAATGGCTAAATCGTTATTTTTTAAACCCATTTGCTTAAATAGCTCAGGCTCTTTACCTGGACTTAAGCGATATCCAATTAGCTCACCATCATTCATGGCTTGTGAAACACGTATATAGTCAAATAGCTTGCCCGGCTCTTCGAGTAACTCTTCACGTGTTTCTATAATTGCTTCTTTAACGTCCGGATCTGCAGTGGCATCTATTTGTAGATCACTTGGTTCTAATTTTTGCGGACCCATTTCAGAATCATCACGCGCAGCGAGTACTGGCATAGACACCTTCTTACTGAAATCGAGTCCATCAAGCATTAATGTTTCAAAGCGTCCATTAACACTCAAAATAATACGATCCGGCAATATTTGTGCAACTTCAGCACGCGTACCCGATACTACTTCATCAACAAGATAGCTTACTTGCTTACCTTGTGATTCAATAATTGCGATACCTGCTTTGTCATCGTTATTAACCGCTACGATACCGGTTAAATTGATACTTAAGCGCGTTTCTGGCGCATTATTTATTACCTGCGATTGCTTTGCAGTATTATTGTTGTTTGTTACAGTTTTTTTACCAAATAAAAATTGCTCAATAATATGCTGCGCTGAGTTGTTACTCGCACCAGATGACTGGTTAGCATAATGAGTAGGGGTAAGTAGAGTTACTGGTGGTTTTGGCCACAAAAGCCAAACAAGTTTTGATAATAAAAATGCAAGATAAACAACAACTAACAGTGTCACTAATGCACTTAACTTAGCATGCGGTAAACGAGTTAAAAATTGTTTTAGTTGTTGGATTTGCTGTTCCATAAATAGTGTTCTTATTTTAATTTACTGCGTTAGCGCGTACCCATAGTACCCTTTCATTTTTCTTTCAACAAGCACACTAATATTAAACTTTGTAAACAGATTAAATTAACTTTACATAACAGTACAAAAAGTAAACTGCCGTTGTAATACCTTCATCCTACGATGATTTCATGATAAATTTTAAGCTATAAAAACGTGGGGAAATGCCTTATGAGTAAAAAAAGTAATGCTAATACCAGCTCAGACCCTGTAGATGGGTTAAAAGTTCGATTAGATAAATGGTTATGGGCTGCGCGATTTTATAAAACTCGTGCAGTTGCACGCGAAATGGTGCAAGGCGGCAAAGTACATTATAATGGGCAACGTACAAAAGCGAGTAAAATAGTAGACGTTGGCGCAAAAGTAAAACTGGCTCAGGGCGTAGATGAAAAGCTGATAACTATACTCTCAGTGCTTGAAAAACGTCAAAGCGCCCCCATTGCACAGACCATGTATCAAGAATCTGATGCAAGTATTGCTAAACGCGAAGAAAACAGCATCGCACGCAAAAATAACAGCTTTTTTGCTCCTCATCCGGATAAAAAACCGGATAAAAAGCAACGACGCGAACTTTTAAAAATGAAATCAAGTTAGGTATAGCCGCTCATGCAACAAGATTTACTTCACCGTTATTTATTCAACGAACTAGATGTTCGTGGCGAACTCGTACAAATCGAGAATGCTTATAATGAAATGATTGCCGACCATAATTACCCAGACCCTGTTAAAGCATTACTAGGTGAGTTACTTGTTGCAACCTGTTTATTAACCGCCACTTTAAAGTTTGAAGGTGAAATTGCAGTACAGCTTCAAGGTGATGGACCAGTTAAATATGCAGTTATAAATGGTGATGATAAACAAAACATGCGTGGTATTGCACGCCTGCAAAGCGAAATTACGGGCACAACTGTAAAAGAGCTTATTGGTCAGGGCTATATGGTGATCACTATTACACCAAGTAAGGGTGAACGTTACCAAGGTATAGTTCCGCTAGAGCATGATACTCTGAGTGAATGTATCGAAAGTTACTTTGAGCAGTCAGAGCAATTAAAAACACGCCTTTGGTTTGCAACCGACACAACAGAAGGTAGCGCAAAAGCATGTGGTCTATTTTTACAAGTACTCCCAGTTGATAAACAAAAATCAATTGAAGACTTTGCACACCTAGAAGCATTAAGTAATACAATTAAAGATGAAGAACTATTATACCTTGATGCTAATACTGTCCTTACACGCCTTTATCACGAAGATAATCCTCGCGTATTTGAACCTCAAGCGATTAAATTCAAATGTGGTTGTAGTCGTGATAAAACAATTACTGCGCTTGTTAATATTGGACAAGAAGAACTACTTAAAGACGTAGCTGAGAAAGGGTCTGTTAATATTAACTGTCATTACTGTTTAAAAGAGTATGTTTTTAACGAACAAGATATAAAAAGCATTTTCAACTAAATGTTCAGCTTCATCTATATATAGTAATTAAAGCCGCAAAATATGCGGTTTTATATTATAAAAAGATGATACCGGTGTCATCTTTTCTGCTAATTTCATGACACCGGTATCATTGAAATTATTCATGTTTTTTCTTAAATATATGTGTTTTTAGAGGCTTTACGGGCTCGAATATCTTAAAACCTTCTGTTACTATAATTTCAGTTTAAGGGCACTGATAACCCCAGAGCTATCCGTTCAAACTCTCACACATAGTTAGGTATAAACATGACTACAGGCGCTACACGTTTTGTCGATTTAACCGCAGCTGAACTTGTCGAGCATGCGATCCGCCGTGGCGAAGGTACTTTAGCCGCAAATGGTGCTTTTGTTGCAATTACAGGAAAACGAACTGGTCGTTCACCAAAAGATCGTTTTATTGTACAAGAAGCAACAACTCAAAATGATATTCAATGGGGCAACGTTAATCGTCCATTTGATGCAGACAAATTTGACGCATTATGGGCTCGCGTAGAATCACATGTTCAAAGTAATGACCACTTCACCTCTCACCTAGAAGTTGGCGCAGACCCTGAGCATTATCTACCTGTAGTTGTAACTACAGAAACAGCGTGGCACCATATTTTTGCCAAAAACATGTTTATCGAACCGCAGAACTATAACGCTTCAAACTTACCACAATGGCAAGTAATGAACGTTCCTTCGTTTGTATGTGAGCCAGAACGTGATGGCACAAATAGCGATGGCACCGTTATTATTAACTTTGCACAGCGTAAAGTATTACTAGCAGGTATGCGTTACGCCGGTGAAATGAAAAAATCGATGTTTTCTGTACAAAACTTCCTACTACCAGCAAAAGGTGTATTACCAATGCATTGTTCTGCTAACGTTGGTGAAGCAGGCGATACAGCATTATTCTTCGGTTTATCTGGTACGGGCAAAACAACTCTTTCAGCAGATCCTACTCGCTTTTTAATTGGTGATGACGAGCACGGCTGGGCACCTGGAAGCGTGTTTAATATTGAAGGCGGTTGTTATGCTAAATGTATCGACCTGTCACAAAAGAATGAACCTGTAATTTGGAATGCTATTCGCTTTGGCACTATTTTAGAAAATGTAGTGTTAGATGAAAAAGGCGTTCCAGATTTTAACGATACTAGCCTTACTCAAAATAGCCGTGCAGCATATCCACTTGAACACGTTGAAAAACGTAAAGTAGAAAACCGCGCAGGCGAACCTAAGGCTGTTGTATTTTTAACTTGTGATGTAAGCGGTGTATTACCGCCGGTTTCTATACTTAGCGAAGAAGCTGCTGCTTTTCACTTTTTAAGTGGATACACAGCAAAAGTTGGTTCTACTGAGATTGGTTCAACTAGCGATATTGAATCAACATTTTCGACATGTTTTGGCGCACCATTCTTCCCACGCCCTGCTGGTGTTTACGCTGAGCTTCTTATGAAGCGTGTACGCGAGTTTGGCGCTAAGGTGTACCTTGTGAATACAGGTTGGACTGGCGGCCCTTACGGCACAGGTAAACGTTTTGATATCCCAACTACTCGTGCAGTAATTGATGCAATCGTATCTGGTAAATTAGCGGGTGTTGAAACTCAGCACATTGATGTTTTAAACCTAGATGTACCGGTAGCAGTTCCAGGTGTAGATACTAACTTACTTAATCCTATTAATACGTGGGAAGATAAAGCTAAGTACAATGAATATGCAGCAAAACTTGCCGCAGACTTCACTGAAAACTTTGCTAAGTATGACGTATCAGACGATATAAAAAATGCAGGACCTAAAGCTTAAATAAGCTTCAAGTTTGTATTTTAACGCCAGCCAAGGGCTGGCGTTTTACTTTCTAAATACCTAATTTAATAAGTGCGACAAAATGCCGCACAACTCATATCAAAAAACCATATAATATACCGCGTAATTAATCATTCTTTAATGCCCAATAAACCTGCATTACTCATTACGGCTATTTAATTAATGACACTAAAGCTTTCATGGCGAAAAATATTCAGGCGGTTACATTTATACTTAGGTCTATCGATAGGTGTTTTACTTGCTATTATTAGCCTTTCTGGCTCCGTATTAGTTTATTACCCACAAATAGACTTACTGCTAAATCCAGCAAATGACGCTATTACAAACATAAAAACGCCTAATTGGGATCAAGCATATAATACGCTAAGAGCCAATTTCCCTTCAAAGCAAGGGCCATGGCGATTAGAAAACACAGGTATAAACTCAGTAATTCCCGCGCGATACTACAATCCAATAGAAACAAAAGAGCAAGGCTTTGCCCCCTTAATGGTATGGCTATCTAGCAGTAGTGATAAAGTAATACGTAAAAACTATTGGGGAAAATACTTAGTAACTTGGATGTACAACTTACATTTTTCATTACTAACAGGAGCAACGGGCACTCTCGTTGTTGGCTATATAGGCATAGCCTCAATAGTTCTTCTTATCTCTGGATTCTTTGCTTGGTTTCCAAAGCCTGGGCAGTGGGTAAAGGCACTAAAATTTAAATCTCGTAGCTCTAAAATAGGTTTGCTATACGACTGGCATAAACTAATTGGTTTAACCTTCTGCATACCGCTACTAGCTTTAACTGTTACAGGTGTTATGCTCGCTATTCCAAAACAAACAGATCCTATATTAACCGCTCTAGTTAGCGATATAAACTCTCCACCAAAAACACAAATTCAACCGAGCAAACAAACCAATATTCCTTTATCACAAGCGGTATTAATAGCTGAAAAAGCATTACCGAATACGCGTTTAGCTTGGATTGAAACACCATCAAACTTAAATGCTATTTACAGATTAAGATTTCAAACTGTAAACGATCCTTCGTATCGCTTTCCACATAGCTATATAGAGGTTAATGCACTTACAGGAAAGTTAGAGAGCGTGTTTAATATAGATAAGCAAAGTACGGCTAGTAAAATAAAAAACTGGATACACCCTCTACATGACGGCAGCATTGGCGGTAACATTTTAAAAGTCATTTGGGTGCTGAGTGGCTTTGGACCTGCTGCATTGTTCTTTATTGGCGTATATAGGTGGTTAGTTAGAACCAAGAGAATATAAAAATAAAATAAACTTTACGCCAATCTACCTAGTTAAATGATCTATTTGAGGTCAAAAATTTCTTTATTTCGTTGTTCTCGCCTATTACTCCTAAGTTGCTCAACCTTCTGTATCCATGCAATCGTATATCAGAAATTTCTAACGCAATTAACGTCAAGTTCAATCCACCAAATTGATTAGGTATTATTGCCGATTAGTATAATTATCAGGTATGTGTATTTATTCTGCACGCGCTAAAACTACAGTTAGTTACAGATGTAATGCGGTAAATCACTTAGGTAAACTTAGCGCACAATAGTGCCCCCCAATTAATTGCTTACTAGTGTCTGTAAATAAGGCTATATACCTAATGGGAATGTCTAATAGGCTACTGAATAGTTAAAGCAAGGCTCTTTACAATGTGAAGCCTGCGTAATGTCACGATACCCACAGCGGTGGAGAGTCACGTAGTAAATGCTACTTTATTGGCCGAATGGGGTATCGAGGGTTTTTGTTGTGATTTTAACGTCGGGAGTCGCTGCGCTCGCCCGCCCTACGTGATGCGTGTTGATGTGAGTGTGTGTTAATTACGCACATTTCACTTTTCTGCAAACGTAAAAAAGCCCGAATCGTTAGATTCGGGCTTTCTACAATTTGAAGCCTGGTAATGTCCTACTTTCACATAGCAA
>NZ_JADYXO010000034.1:0-21350 GCF_015864295.1 Pseudoalteromonas sp. NZS127_1
GAAATCGAAAGATTGAGTCATGTGTCACTCCTGTTTTCTTAATAATACTGAAATGACACAGATTTCTAAACACTACCTGTTAAAGGTGCTAACTAAATAGTGAGTACTTGGGTAGCTCTTTTTATTAGCTACCCAAGTCAAAGCCATTAATTAAACTTAAACATGTTGCTTATACTTTCGAGGCTTGATTTGTTCGTTTTAGCAATACAACCACTATCATCAAGTGATTTTTTAGTTGTTTCATCAGCTAAACCCGTTACCTTTAGTTTTTTGTCTTGCTGGTACTCACGAAGTGCGATAACTGTTTTACGATCGTACTCAACATCCTGTGTTTCAAATTCTTCGTAATCAGGCTGGTTTCTTAGGTAACCCAAACATACCAAGCTTAGGCGCGACATTGCTAAATCCATCTTTTCATAATGTGGCATTCTATGAGTGGGTACATCGACTGTTACAGCGCTCTTGCTGGCTGTTTTTGCTTGTACAGCTGCCGGTGGCGGCGCAGTGTAACCCGATGCTAAAGTGTTATTACTGTTATAGCGATAGTAAGTATCTGGAATTTTAGTTTCTAAAAACTCAACCGCTTTAATAATAACTTCACGAAGGGCTTTTTCTTTAGGGGTATCAGACCATCCACTAATATTACCGCCAACAAGTGCGCCACCAAAGTTGGTTGCGGCTCCAGTAAAGTCAAAATCTTTACTGCCACCTTCAACACTTGTTGCAGCTAAAATGCGTGATGTGCGTGTATCTATTAGACGAAGATCAATCGCCATATGCGAGCCTGAGAAACCAGCGGATACAGAGCTAAATACATCACCCATAAAGCCGCCACTGCCAACACTTGCACCAGAGCTATCGTCATCAAATTCAGTTACCGCTGCAATAACGACTATTTCAGCGCCTTCAATCTCACCATAAGCGGCACCCGATGATGCACTAACGCGACCTGAGGCTGCTAGGTCTTGTTCTGATAAAACAGCATCAAGCGCTTGGCGCTCTAAAACAATAAAGCGATTTGTTGATACAAGTGCCGTAGTTAATTGATCAGCCATACCGTCGCCTATTTCTTTACGCCACCATTTTGAGTTGTTTGATTTGTCGGTAAAGCGTGCAACAGCAATACGAGCTTTAGGCCCATTGTATTGTTCTTGGGCGACAGTGTTTATGTCTGGTGAATTTTGACCTGACGTAACATTTGTGGAGGTGCTTTGACAAGCGCTAAGAGTGGCAGTTAATAGTGCCGTTAATAATAGTTTTTGTGGTGCTTTTAACATATGACTGTCCTTAATTAATATGCTCAAGGGAAATGCAGTGCATTTCCTTTAATATTTAAATTCATGTTAATTTAGTTAAATCAGTAGGTTAATAATAGTACTGGTGCGAAATGTTTAGTCACACAGGCGAAATTTATCAGGATTGTTCGCGAAACTGTTTTGGGGACATATTATATTTTGCTTTAAAGCACCGGGCAAAGTAGCTTTGTGAATTAAAGCCAACTTGCTGTGCTACTAGACCAATTGCAAGCTCACTATTTTTTAAAAGCTCTTGTGCAAATTCTAAACGAATATTTCGAATGTAATCGCTTGGTGTTAGGTTGTACAAGGCTTTCATTTTTAATTGTAAAGCGCGAGGGCTAAGGTAGAGCGCTGCTGCAAATTCTTCTACGCTAAATGCTTCGTCTTGGTAATGCTCTTTTACTGTCGTTTTTACACGCTCGGTAAATACATAATCTTTACTTTGCGCCATTTGTGGGTCGAGCTGGGTTGTTTGTGATAAAGCAGGTAGTTGTTGTTTTAAATGTTGATTAAGTACTTCTCTAATCGTTAATAACCCTTGAACGCGGCTGAGTAACAGCTGCGGCTCAAAAGGTTTACTCAAATAGTCATCAGCAAGTAAGTCTAGGCCCTTTAATTTACTATGCGTATCTGCCTTTGCTGAAAGTAATAACACCGGAATATGGCTAATAGCCGTGTCGCTGCGCAGTGCTTTAATAAACTGATAGCCATCCATAACAGGCATCATTACATCACTTATTACCAAGTCAGGTATTTCGTTTTTACATAAAGCTAAACCTAGCTCTCCGTTAGCTGCACTTATACACGTGAAGCTACTAATAAATAGTGACGTTATTAAATCACGCATTTCATCGTTGTCTTCAATAATAAGAATCTTATTACTTTTTACTGCACATAAATTATTGTTTTTAGACACAGCAAGAGCAGTGAGGTTAGAGGTTTCGTCTGTTTGAGTTGTTGGGAGTGAAACAGTAAAACAACTTCCTTTGTTTAATTCACTTTTAAGTTCAATAGTTCCTCCATATTGCTCAACTAGCTGCTTCACCAGCGCTAAGCCAATACCGCTACCACTTTGATTACTCGTATCTATGCGTGTAAATCGTTGAAAAACGGTCTCAAGGTGCTCTTTATCTATACCAACACCAGTATCTGAGACTGTGATGATTAATGTTTGTTTTTGAGTTAATAGCTGAAGTAATACTTTGCCAGTGTTTGGAGTGTATTTTTGTGCGTTACTCAATAAGTTACTGATAATAGAAATTGTATGATTTAGCTCTAATTTAATGGGAATAGTTTTTTGTGTTAAATCTTCAAACTTGAACGTAATATTTTTTTGTTTAAATAAAGGGGTGAAATCTTCAATTAATTGTTCAACTACCGGCTTTATAGCATAGGGTGTGACGTGTTTCACTGCTGTGCTTGGGCGCTGGCTGAGCTGTAAAAGTTGGTTTATTTGATCCAATAGCTTATAGCTATTACGTTGAATCATCGCTAGTTTTTGTTGGGTGTCTGAATCCTTATGGCTTTTTTGTAAACTCTCAAGTGGCGCTAATATTAAGCTCAATGGTGTTTTAAGTTCATGGCTAACATTATCTAATAGTTGGGTTTTTAAGTTGCTAAGTTCTTTCTCTTTTAAGTTTGCTTGCTCTGCAACGTTAGCTCTATACCTTGCTGTTATAATTAACCACATTATAAATAATACGATAATGATGTAAGTTACATAGGCAACATTGTTCTTCCACCAAGGTGGAGTAACTTTAAGCGCAACCATTGTTTTATCATCACTCCATTGACCGTATTGATCTTTAACTTTTACAATAAAGTGATAGCTTCCAGCGGGAAGTTGAGAATAACTAACTTGCCTCTGGTTTTTGTTTGCGTATAAAAACTGCTTATCTAACCCAGCTAACTTGTAAGCATATTGGTATTGAGAAGGGGGCTCTGCACTGTTTAAAGCAGAAAATTTAAAGCCGATAACACCATCTTCTTCTTTAAAAAAGAGTCTGTCTGTATAGCTTATAAGCTTAGCCGTTTGGGTCTTGTTTTTTATATATTGCTGTGTCCCGACTGACTGGTTAAAAATAAGTAAGTCTGTAATAACGGGTTCTGGGGGTTGAGTTGCTAGAGTCAGCTTTAACGGATCAAATTGATTAAAACCGTTAATACCACCAAAAAATAGCTCGCCGTCATCGGCTTGAAAAGCGGCACCTAAAATAAAAGAATGATGCTGTATACCGTTTGCGGGTAAAAAATGCTGCATTTGTTGGGTTTGAGGAGCGTAACGGGTTAGGCCTTGGTTGCTGCTTAGCCACAAGTAACCGCTGCTATCTTGTTTAATTGCAAAAATATTATCGTTAAGTAAGCCATCAAACTCTGTAATGTTTATTACTTTGTTTGTTTGGATATTTAACTTATTGAGCCCGCCAAAAGTACCTACCCATAAAGTGTTTTTATCTTGTAAATGCAAGGATGTAACCATGTCATGCGTTAAACTATTAGGCTTTTTAAGATCGCTTTGGTAATGGGTGAATGTTTCATCATGTAAAGAAAGTTTATTTAACCCTGCGCGGGTTCCTGCCCATATAGCGTTGTTGTCGCTGTCATAAGTAATACTAAAAACAGTATTATTTGAGATACTATTTTTATCTGCGGTGTATTTAAAATTTGTAACCTGTAAAGTATCGGGATTAAATCGCGTTAAGCCTTCGTTACTGCCCAGCCATAAATTACCACTTAGATCACCTTCGATTGCATAAATACGGTTACTACTGAGTTGATGGCTTTGCACAGTAAAAGCCGAAAAGTTATCATTAATTGGGTTGTAAAGCAGTAAACCACCTCCGTATGTGCCTATCCATACGCGTTTATTGGCATCTTCATAAAGACTAAATATATTGTTATTAGTTAAGCCTATATCTTGATTTTTATCTGTTTCATAGCGTTTAAATCCTGTGTCAGTTTGTTTGTTAAGTCCGTCGCGCGTACCCACCCAAAGTAAGTTGTTACTGTCTTTGAGTATTGCTCTTACAAAGTCATTCGAGATAGAAGCTGGGTTATTGCTTTGATGTTTTTGATGACCAAACTGAGCCTGCCTTTTATCATAGCGATGTAATCCATAGCCGTCTGTACCAATCCAAATAATGCCTTGAGGGTCTTGGTAAAGTGATAATAGGTGATCGTTAGCTAAGCCATGTTTTAAATCTGGAGAGTGAGTAAGTTGACGAAACTCGCTACTTAGTAAATTATCTGTAGCTTGGTAATAAAGACCATGACCATAAGTGCTTACCCATAATTTTTTTTCATCATCAAAAAGTATATCTGTGACCCAAACATTTTTGAGTTGCTCAAAGTTATAAAATGCGAGTGTGTTTGAGTCAAAAACACTTAGACCAGTCTTACCTCCTATAATAAATTTGCCGTTTGTTACTTTTTTTAATTGCCAGAGCTGTTCAGGGCTATTAGATATATGTTCGAACCGATGTGTTTGTGTATCGAACTTAATCAGCCCGATACTACTTGCTAACCAAAGGTTTTTTTGATCATCAAAAAGCACATCCTTAAAAACAACATTTAAGTGATTCGTGCCCTGATAAGAAAATAATTCGGTAGTACCTGTGTATGTATCTAAACGAGTAAGTTGCCCTTTATCGTGACCAATCCAAATGATTTGTGGCGAATTAGAAGAAATTGATGAAATACGTTCATTTGTAATAGGAGGAGCTGAGTACTGGTTAAAAACACTAAAACTTCCTGTTTCAGTATTTAATAAGTTAAGTCCATTACTTGTTGTCGCAAACCAAATGTGGCCGTTTCCTAAATTCAGGCAGTCCGTAATCCAATTTCCCGAAATACTAGGTTGTGAAGGATTGAATTTATAGTGCTTAAATTCATACCCATCAAATCGGTTTAAGCCACCTTGGGTAGCAAACCAATGAAACCCTTTTTCATCAGTGGTACTGCAGGTAATTGAATTTTGTGATAAACCTTGTTCATTTGTATATGTATCTAAGTACAATGGCAGGGCATAAGAACTAATATGAAATAATAATAAAAAGCTAATAATTTTATATCTTATGATTGTTTTTATTGCTTTCACAGACTTCCCATCTAATTGTGAGTCCCTATAATTTGGACAATCATAAACTGCTTTTTAATCAATGTTAAGATTGATTTTTTAATGCAATGCCGAGATTTTCCAATGTGGGTATCTTTTAGGCTTGTGTTAATGGACTGCGTAAGTATAATAGGCATCCACTTTGCAGGGGCGTAGTTCCAATTGGTAGAACAGCGGTCTCCAAAACCGATGGTTGGGAGTTCGAATCTCTCCGCCCCTGCCAGTTTTACTTGTGGTTTGAGTAGTCTGAGATTAAAAACCGGTTTAAATTAAGTCTGTTTTTAAGTTTAGATTTTAATGGATTAACCTTACCGTAGTGTAGGGTTGTTGTGTCTGTAGTTAAGGTAATAATATTATGAGCACGAATGTAGAAACACCATCAAGTGCGATGGAGTCAGTAAAGTGGTTAGTAGCAATCGCGCTACTTGCAGGCGCAGTTGTTGGTAATCACATGTATGCAGATCAATCTGTACTACTACGTGCTATCGGCGTTGTTGTTGCAATAGCGGCCGGATTAGCAATTGCCTCGCAAACATTTAAGGGACGTAACTTTCTTGCTTTCGCTAAAGAAGCTCGAATTGAAGTACGCAAAGTTATTTGGCCAACGCGCCAAGAAACTACCCACACGACATTAATTGTAATGGTTGCAACAGTGATTATGGCACTTATCCTTTGGGGATTAGATGGCATTTTATTCCGCGCTGTAGGCTTTTTAACTGGATTGGAGATCTGATCCCATGTCGGATGAGAACGAGAACAAAGAAATTAAGTTACGTTGGTATGTAGTACAAGCCTTTTCTGGTTACGAAAAGCGTGTAGCTCAAACGTTAACTGAACACATTAAAATCGAAGGTCTTGAATCGAGCTTTGGTGAGATACTAGTACCAACTGAAGAAGTTGTTGAGATGCGCGCTGGCCAAAAGCGTAAATCTGAGCGTAAATTCTTTCCAGGTTATGTATTAGTACAAATGGATATGAATGACGCAAGCTGGCACTTAGTGAACAGCACTGAACGTGTAATGGGCTTTATTGGTGGAACGTCTGATCGTCCTGCTCCAATAACTCCTAAAGAAGCAGAACGCATTCTTAATCGCCTTCAAGAAAATGCTGAAGCACCTAAACCTGCTACATTATTTGAACCAGGTGAAGTTGTTCGCGTTACAGACGGACCATTTGCAGATTTCAGTGGTGTAGTTGAAGAAGTTGACTACGAAAAGAGCCGCGTAAAAGTATCTGTACTTATTTTTGGTCGTTCTACGCCAGTTGAGCTTGAATTCGGTCAAGTTGAGCAAGATAAGTAATTGATTAAAAAAGCTTCGCTAATTTTTATTTAAATTTTGGCATGAAGCTTGAAAAAGGCCGCTGATTAACTTATAATCAGCGGCCTTTTTGTATTAAGGTAAAATTTATTTTTACTGTGCAAAAAGTACGAAACCAATTTTTAAACTGGGAAGCCGTTAGAGTACGCGTCCTCGCGCGCACAAGGCTGAGACCCACCAAATGAGGTATTTATAATGGCTAAAAAAGTTGAAGCTCTAATCAAGCTACAAGTTGCCGCTGGTATGGCTAATCCTAGTCCTCCAGTAGGTCCTGCACTAGGTCAACACGGTGTAAACATCATGGAATTCTGTAAAGCGTTTAACGCACGTACAGAGTCTATCGAAAAAGGCGCTCCAGTTCCTGTAGTGATCTCTGTTTACGGTGACCGTTCATTTACGTTCGACATGAAAACGCCACCTGCTGCTTACTTACTTAAGAAAGCTGCTGGTATCAAGTCAGGCTCAGGCCGTCCTAACACTGATAAAGTAGGCACAGTAACTCGTGCTCAACTTGAAGAAATTGTTGAGACAAAACGAACTGACCTTACAGCTGCCGATATGGACGCAGCGGTTCGCACTATCGCAGGTTCTGCGCGTGCGATGGGCTTGAACGTAGAGGACTAAGAAATGGCTAAATTAACTAAACGTATGCGTACTATCCGCGAAAAAGTGGAAGTAACAAAAGATTACGAAATCAATGAAGCAGTTGCTCTTTTAAAAGAGTTAGCGACAGCTAAATTCGTAGAAAGTGTTGACGTTGCCGTTAACCTTGGTATCGATGCTCGTAAATCTGATCAAAACGTTCGTGGTGCTACTGTACTACCTAACGGTACTGGTCGTGACGTTCGTGTTGCTGTATTCACACAAGGCGCTAATGCAGAAGCTGCAAAAGAAGCCGGTGCTGAATTAGTAGGCATGGAAGATCTTGCTGAACTAGTTAAAAAAGGCGAGATGAACTTTGACGTTGTTGTTGCATCACCAGACGCTATGCGTGTTGTTGGTCAACTAGGTCAAATCTTAGGCCCACGTGGTCTAATGCCAAACCCTAAAACTGGTACTGTAACGCCTAACGTTGCAGAAGCAGTTAAAAATGCTAAAGCAGGTCAAGTACGTTACCGTAATGACAAAAATGGCATCATCCATACTACTATTGGTAAGGTTGATTTCACTGCAGAGCAATTACAACAAAACCTTGAGTCTCTAATTGTTGCGCTTAAGAAGGCTAAACCTTCTCAAGCTAAAGGTGTTTACTTGAAGAAAGTAACTATCTCTACAACAATGGGCGCAGGTGTTTCTGTTGACCAAGGCACTTTAAGCACAACTGTAGCTTAATTAGTGTTTACATGGCGTGAAATTTGTACTATAATTTCGCGCCATTTTGTTGATTAATTTATTAATTGGCAAAGTAAAGAATTCGGGTTGAAGTCCATAATTTCGTTAAGCCTTCGGGGTTAACGATAAATTGGGCTTCCGTCCAAGACCGTAGGTGGCTTCGGCCTTAATATTCACCTACGTAGACGGTGTAGACCCCAGATAGATTTTTCCTAATCCTTCTGGCTCTCGCCGTAAAAAGCATCTCTACCTTGTTTGGTAGGGAAGAGTAGAACAGGGGAATCCGATAATCGGTATCCCCATTAAACCAGGAGTAACACCCATGGCTTTAAATCTTCAAGGCAAAAAAGCAATAGTTGCTGAAGTCAACGAAGCAGCCAATGGTGCTCTATCTGCAGTTGTTGCAGATTCTCGTGGTGTAACAGTTGGCGCAATCACTGCCCTTCGTAAAGAAGCTCGTGCAAATGGTGTTTGGATGAAAGTTGTCCGTAACACTTTAGCAAAACGTGCTCTTGAAGGAACAGATTTTGAGTGTCTTTCTGATTCATTTGTTGGTCCAAGCTTAATCGCTTTCTCATCAGAGCACCCAGGTGCTGCTGCGCGTATCTTTTCAGATTTCGCGAAAAAGAATGAGAAATTCGAGCTTAAAACGGCCGCTTTTGAAGGAAATGTTGTTGATGCAGCAATGCTTGCTACATTACCTACATACGACGAAGCTGTTGCACGCTTAATGAGTGCTATGAAAGAAGCGTCTGCTGGCAAATTGTGTAAAACAATTGAAGCAGTACGTGTACAGAAAGAAGAGCAAGCTGCTTAATTTTAAGCTGTTTAATCTCACTTTCGGTGTAAAATTTATTTGGACGTAATGTCCGTTAATTATTAGGAAATTTGTAATGTCTGTATCTAAAGACCAAATCCTTGACGCAATTGCTGAAATGTCAGTAATGGACGTTGTTGCTCTTATCGAAGCAATGGAAGAAAAATTCGGCGTAACTGCTGCAGCTGCAATGGTAGCTGGTCCAGCTGCTGAAGCTGCTGAAGAGAAAACAGAATTTGACGTAATCCTTACTGGCGCTGGCGCTAACAAGGTTTCTGCAATCAAAGCTGTTCGTAGCGCAACTGGCCTTGGCCTTAAAGAAGCGAAAGCTCTTGTTGAAGCTGCTCCTACACCTGTTAAAGAAGGTGTATCTAAAGAAGAAGCTGAAGCACTTGCAAAAGATCTTACTGAAGCTGGTGCTGAAGTTGAGGTTAAGTAATTTAGCTTTTGCTAAGTTCGCTGCCTGAGAAATCAGGCAAGGGCTGGTGATTATTTAATCACCGGCCTTTTTGCGCTATAGAGTGATGCACTCTTTTAGTTCAAATAAAATCTGATTTTTTCTTTACTTTCAACGCTTTATAGTTTGCTAGTGTTAAAGTGGGATCTAATTAGAACAACAGTTAAATGTTGTAAAATCTTGGCATAGCTGCCAGTTAAGTCTGTTCTTACAAGAACAGGTCGGGTCAAAGATCAGCAAGCTGAGGAACCCCATGGCTTACTCTTATTCTGAAAAGAAACGTATCCGTAAGGATTTTGGTAAACGTCCACAAGTTTTGGATATACCTTTTTTACTGTCTACACAGTTAGAATCGTTTAAAAAATTCTTAGTGCCGGACGCTGATGGCGATCATGGTTTGGAAGCTGCCTTCCGTTCTGTGTTCCCTATTAAAAGCTACTCGGGAAATTCTGAGCTTCAATACGTAAGTTACCGTATTGGTGAGCCAGTTTTCGATGTAAAAGAATGTCAAATTCGCGGTGTGACTTATTCTGCTCCACTTCGCGTGAAACTGCGTCTTGTTGTTATGGACAAAGAAGCACCAGGCACAGTTAAAGACATTAAAGAGCAAGAAGTTTACATGGGCGAAATTCCGCTCATGACAGATACCGGTACTTTTGTAATCAATGGTACAGAGCGTGTTATCGTTTCTCAGCTACACCGTAGCCCTGGTGTATTCTTTGATAACGACCGCGGTAAAACCCATTCATCGGGTAAAGTATTATATAACGCACGCGTTATACCTTACCGTGGTTCATGGTTAGACTTCGAATTTGATGCAAAAGATAACTTATATGTACGTATTGACCGCCGTCGTAAATTACCGGCGTCTATCATCCTACGTGCACTAGATTATTCTAGCGAACAAATCCTAGATATGTTCTTCGATAACACTACGTTTGAAGTAACGAACGGTAAAGTTCTTATGGAACTTGTACCTTCGCGTTTACGTGGTGAAACTGCCGCTTTTGATATCAAGAGCGAAGACGGTGAAGTATTTGTTGAAAGCGGTCGTCGTGTTACGGCTCGCCACATCAAGAGCATCGAGAAGAAAGGCATTAAGCAATTAGAAGTACCACATGAGTACATCATTGGCCGTATTGTAGCTAAAAACTATGTTGATGAGTCAACTGGTGAAGTTATTGCAAATGCAAATGACGAGCTAACTCTAGAGCTAATGGCTGAATTGGTTAAAGCCGGTTACACTAAAATTGATACGTTATATATCAATGAAGTGGACAGCGGTGCTTACATGTCAAATACTTTGAACATTGACTCTGCAAGCAGCCGTTTAGAAGCACTAGTAGAAATTTACCGCATGATGCGCCCAGGCGAGCCACCGACGAAAGACGCGGCTGAAGCCTTATTCCAGAACTTGTTCTTCTCTGAAGAACGTTATGACTTATCTACTGTAGGTCGTATGAAGTTCAATAGCCGTGTTGGTTACGATACAGACACAGGCCCTGGTACATTAAGCAAAGAAGACATCGTGTCTGTTATGAAAGTATTAATTGCTATTCGTAACGGTCAAGGCGATGTTGATGATATCGATCACTTAGGCAACCGTCGTATACGTAGTGTTGGCGAAATGGCTGAGAACCAATTCCGTGTTGGTCTAGTACGTGTTGAACGTGCTGTACGTGAGCGTTTAAGCTTAGGTGACCTTGACGCGATAATGCCACAAGATCTTATTAACGCTAAGCCTATTTCGGCAGCGGTTAAAGAGTTCTTCGGCTCGTCTCAGTTATCACAGTTTATGGACCAAAATAACCCACTATCAGAAGTTACGCATAAACGTCGTATCTCTGCATTAGGTCCGGGCGGTCTAACTCGTGAACGTGCAGGCTTTGAAGTACGTGACGTTCACGTAACTCACTATGGTCGCGTATGTCCAATCGAGACTCCTGAGGGTCCAAACATCGGTCTAATTAACTCATTGTCTACGTACGCACGTACAAATGACTACGGTTTCTTAGAAACACCTTACCGCAAAGTGGTAGACGGTGTTGTAACTGATGAAGTTGATTATTTATCAGCCATTGAAGAAGGTCAGTTTGTTATCGCACAGGCGAATTCAAACTTAACTGAAACCAATGAGTTTGTTGATGAACTTATCCCATGTCGTCACAAAGGTGAATCTACCTTTATGGGTCGCATGGACCAGCAGTATATGGATGTATCACCACAACAGGTGATCTCTGTAGCGGCAGCACTTATCCCGTTCCTAGAACACGATGATGCTAACCGTGCATTGATGGGTTCAAACATGCAACGTCAAGCAGTACCAACATTGAAAGCGGATAAGCCGTTAGTAGGTACTGGTATTGAGTTAACACTAGCGAAAGACTCTGGTGTAACCATCGTTGCTAAACGTGGTGGTGAAGTAATGTATGCTGACGCAAGTCGCATCGTTGTAAATGTACATGAAGAAGAACGCATCCCTGGTGAAGCGGGCATCGACATCTACAACTTAACCAAATACACACGTTCAAACCAAAATACATGTATTAACCAAAAACCAACTTGTATGGTTGGCGAACCGGTTACTCGTGGTGACGTGTTAGCAGATGGTCCTTCGACTGACTTAGGTGATTTAGCCCTTGGTCAAAACCTTCGCGTGGCATTCATGCCATGGAACGGTTATAACTTCGAAGATTCAATCTTGTTATCTGAGCGCGTAGTTGAAGAAGATCGTCTAACGACTATCCATATTCAAGAGCTACAGTGTGTTGCCCGTGATACTAAATTAGGTCCAGAAGAGATCACAGCAGATATCCCGAACGTGGGTGAATCTGCACTAGGCAAGCTTGATGAATCAGGCGTTGTATATATTGGTGCTGAAGTTAAAGGCGGCGATATCCTAGTAGGTAAAGTGACTCCTAAAGGCGAAACACAGCTTACACCTGAAGAGAAGCTACTGCGTGCTATCTTCGGCGAAAAAGCGTCTGACGTTAAAGACAGCTCTTTACGTGTACCAAATTCTGTAACTGGTACTGTAATTGACGTGCAAGTTTTCACCCGTGATGGTGTTGAAAAAGATAAACGCGCGTTAGAAGTTGAAGACATGCAGCTTCGCGAAGCGAAGAAAGACTTCAACGAAGAGTTCCGTATTTTAGAAGCAGGCGTTTTAGACCGTGCACGTAAGCTACTTATAGCTGCTGGTTTTGATGAAGATAAACTTGCATCTCTAAATGCTGAAAAAGTACTTACGCAAAGTCTTGCTGAAGAAGACAAGCAAGCTGAGCTTGAGCAACTAGCTGCACAATACGATGAGCTTAAAGCTGAATACGATAAGAAGTTTGAAAACAAACGTCGTAAAATTACCCAAGGTGATGACTTAGCACCAGGCGTACTTAAGATTGTTAAAGTATACCTAGCTGTTAAACGTCGTATCCAACCGGGTGATAAAATGGCGGGTCGTCATGGTAACAAAGGTGTTATCTCGACTATCGTACCAGTAGAAGATATGCCTTACGATGACAAAGGTCGTACGGTAGATATCGTATTGAATCCACTAGGTGTACCATCACGTATGAACATCGGTCAGATCCTTGAAACACATATGGGTCTTGCTGCACGTGGTATCGGTGAACGTATTGAAGAGATGATGAAAGAACAACGTGAGCTTCATGAGCTACGTGACTTCATCAAGCAAGCATACGAAATTGGCGAATCTCGCCAAGTTGTAGATATTGCTAGCTTCACTGATGACGAAATTCGTCGTCTAGCTGAAAACTTAAAAGGTGGTTTACCAATAGCTACTCCTGCATTTGATGGCGCGAAAGAAAGCGAAATCAAAGACATGCTTGAGCTTGCGGGCTATCCTCGTAGTGGTCAGGTTACACTTTATGATGGCCGTACTGGCGATCAGTTTGAACGTCAAGTAACTGTTGGTTACATGTACATGCTTAAATTGAATCACTTAGTTGATGATAAAATGCATGCACGTTCTACTGGTTCTTACAGCCTTGTTACTCAGCAGCCGCTGGGTGGTAAAGCCCAGTTCGGTGGCCAGCGTTTTGGTGAGATGGAAGTATGGGCACTTGAAGCTTACGGTGCTGCTTACACTCTACAAGAAATGCTAACAGTGAAATCGGATGACGTGAACGGTCGTACTAAGATGTATAAAAACATCGTTGATGGTAACCATAAAATGGAACCAGGTATGCCAGAATCGTTCAACGTATTGTTGAAAGAAATCCGCTCACTGGGTATCAACATCGAGTTGGAAGAAAATTAAGCCAATTAGATGCTGCAGTTAACGCTGCAGCATCTGTTACGGCTGAATAGAATGTAGGGACGAAATTATCCGTCCTCAAGATTAACTCCGACAGGAGAGCTAAGGTGAAAGACTTACTTAAGTTTCTGAAGCAACAAAATAAGACCGAAGAATTCGATGCAATTCGCATTGGTCTTGCTTCACCAGACATGGTTCGTTCATGGTCATTCGGTGAAGTAAAGAAACCTGAGACTATTAACTACCGTACTTTCAAGCCTGAGCGCGATGGCTTATTCTGTGCCCGTATTTTCGGCCCAGTGAAAGATTATGAGTGTTTATGTGGTAAATATAAACGCCTTAAACACCGTGGTGTGATCTGTGAAAAGTGTGGCGTTGAAGTAACACTCACTAAAGTGCGACGCGATCGTATGGGTCATATCGACCTTGCGAGCCCAGTTGCACATATATGGTTTTTAAAATCATTACCGTCACGTATTGGCTTAATGCTAGATATGACGCTTCGTGATATTGAACGTGTTCTTTACTTCGAATCATTCGTAGTAACTGAGCCTGGTATGACAACGCTTGAGCGTGGTCAGCTATTAGGTGAAGAAGAATACTTAGATTCACTAGAAGAGCATGGTGATGAATTTGAAGCTAAGATGGGTGCTGAAGCAGTTTTAGACTTGCTTCGTGAACTTGATCTTGCTCAATTAATTGCTGAGATGCGTGAAGAGTTACCAACAATTAACTCTGAAACTAAGCGTAAAAAAATCACTAAACGTCTTAAGTTAATGGAATCGTTCCACCAATCAGGTAATAACCCTGAGTGGATGATCATGACAGTACTTCCAGTATTGCCACCTGATCTACGCCCATTAGTACCATTAGACGGTGGTCGTTTTGCGACATCTGATCTAAATGACCTTTACCGTCGTGTTATTAACCGTAATAACCGTCTTAAACGTCTACTAGATTTAGCAGCACCAGACATTATTGTACGCAACGAAAAACGTATGTTACAAGAAGCGGTAGATGCGCTACTTGATAACGGTCGTCGTGGTCGTGCAATTACAGGTTCTAACAAACGTCCTCTTAAATCTCTTGCTGATATGATCAAGGGTAAGCAAGGTCGTTTCCGTCAGAATCTACTTGGTAAGCGTGTAGATTATTCAGGCCGTTCTGTAATCACAGTTGGTCCTACACTTAAGCTTCACCAATGTGGTCTTCCTAAGAAGATGGCACTAGAGCTATTCAAACCATTCATCTATGGCAAACTAGAACGTCGCGGCATGGCTACGACAATCAAAGCTGCTAAGAAGATGGTTGAACGTGAAGTTCCGGAAGTATGGGATGTACTTGACGAAGTAATTCGTGAACATCCAGTATTACTTAACCGTGCACCAACACTTCACCGTTTGGGTATCCAAGCGTTTGAGCCTGTGCTTATCGAAGGTAAAGCAATTCATTTGCATCCATTAGTATGTGCGGCGTACAACGCCGATTTCGATGGTGACCAAATGGCGGTACACGTACCGTTAACAATCGAAGCGCAGCTTGAAGCTCGTGCATTGATGATGTCAACAAACAACATTCTATCTCCTGCGAATGGTGAGCCAATCATCGTTCCTTCACAGGATGTTGTATTGGGTCTTTATTACATGACTCGTGACCGCATTAACGCTAAAGGCGAAGGCGCGATATTTAAAGATCCAAAAGAAGCAGAAAAAGCATACCGCAGTGGCAATGCAGACCTTCACGCAATCGTGAAAGTACGTATTAGTCAATCAGTTAAAAACGAAGACGGCGTAGTAGAAGACACTATCACTGTTATCGATACAACTGTTGGTCGTGCAATTCTGTCTCTAATTTTACCTAAAGGCATGCCGTTTGCGTCAATCAACCAGCCGCTAGGTAAAAAGCAGATTTCTGGCTTATTGAATGAGTGTTACCGTCGTTTAGGTCTTAAAGATACAGTTATCTTTGCTGACCAAGTTATGTACACCGGTTTCCATTATGCAATGAAGTCAGGTGTTTCTATCGGTATTGATGACTTAGTTATCCCACCGGTTAAAGCACAGATAATTGAATCAGCTGAAGCTGAAGTTACTGAAATCAACCAACAATTCCAATCAGGTCTTGTAACGGCTGGTGAAAAGTACAACAAAGTTATCGATATCTGGTCACGTGTAAACGAAAACTTATCACGTGAGATGATGTCTAACTTGTCGAAAGACACAGTTATCAATGCACAAGGTGAAGAAGTAGAGCAACCGTCATTTAACTCAGTGTTTATGATGGCCGACTCAGGTGCTCGTGGTAGTGCTGCACAGATTCGTCAGTTGGCGGGTATGCGTGGTCTAATGGCACGTCCAGATGGTTCAATCATCGAGACGCCAATCACAGCTAACTTCCGTGAAGGTCTAAACGTACTTCAGTACTTCATCTCAACGCATGGTGCGCGTAAAGGTCTTGCCGATACAGCACTTAAAACAGCAAACTCGGGTTACCTAACGCGTCGTCTAGTAGACGTTGCACAAGATTTGGTAATCAATGAAGATGACTGTGGTACAGAAGATGGCTTAACAATGAAACCGCTTATTGAAGGTGGTGATGTTGTAGAACCACTTCGTGAACGTGTTCTAGGTCGTGTTGTTGCTGAAGATATTGTAATTCCAGGTACTAATACAGTACTTGTTGAACGTAATATCATGCTAGACGAAAAACTGTGTGACCTTTTAGAAGAGCACTCAGTAGATGAAGTTCGTGTACGTTCTGTTATCACGTGTGATAATGACTTTGGTGTTTGTGCTAACTGTTACGGTCGTGACCTAGCACGTGGTCATATCATCAACGCTGGTGAATCAGTGGGTGTTATCGCGGCACAGTCAATCGGTGAGCCAGGTACACAGTTAACAATGCGTACCTTCCACATCGGTGGTGCGGCATCTAGAGCATCTGCAGAAAATAATGTACAAGTTAAAACTAACGGTACATTAAAACTTCATAACTCTAAGTACGTACTTAACACAGACGGTAAGATTGTTATTACTTCTCGTTCTACGGAAATTACTATCATTGATAGTCATGGTCGTGAGAAAGAGCGCTATAAAGTACCTTACGGTGCGGTATTAACAGTGCAAGACAATACGGAAGTTCAAGGTAACGACATCGTTGCTACTTGGGACCCGCATAGTCACCCAATCGTTCTTGAGCATAAGTCAAAAGTATCGTTCAGCGATATCGATGATTCAAATACTGAAGCACAGACTGATGAACTAACTGGTTTAACCCGTGTAGTTGTAAAAGATCTTGCTAAAGTAAATACGAAAGAACCAAAGCTTATCATCGAAAGTGAAGAGCGCGGTCTGCAAGAAACACGTCTTCCTTCATTCACGACGATTGAAGTTATTGACGGCGTTACAGCAAACCCAGGTGACGTGTTAGCACGTATTCCGCAAGAAGGTTCGAAAACTCGTGATATCACGGGTGGTCTACCACGCGTAGCCGACTTATTTGAAGCTCGTAAGCCAAAAGAACCAGCTATATTAGCTGAGATCACAGGTACTATTAGCTTCGGTAAAGAGACTAAAGGTAAGAAGCGTTTAGTTATTACTCCAGCTGAAGGTGATCATTACGAAGAAATGATTCCTAAGTGGCGTCAACTTAACGTGTTTGAAGGTGAGCAAGTGTCTAAAGGTGAAGTTATCGCCGATGGTCCTGAATCACCGCATGACATCTTACGCCTACGTGGTGTGACTCATGTTGCTAACTACATCGTTAACGAAGTGCAAGAGGTTTACCGTTTGCAAGGCGTTAAGATCAATGACAAGCACATTGAAACAATTATCCGTCAGATGATTCGTAAATGTACCATCATACACAGCGGTGATACTGACTTCTTAGCCGGTGAACAAATCGAAGTGGCGCGCGTTAATATCGCAAACCGTGACCTTGAAAAACAAGGTAAGATACCAGCTAAGTATGAAATCCAGTTAATGGGTATCACAAAAGCATCACTAGCAACAGAATCTTTCATCTCTGCAGCGTCTTTCCAAGAGACAACACGTGTTCTTACAGATGCGGCAGTGAATGGTAAGAGCGATGAGCTTCGCGGTCTTAAAGAAAACGTAATTGTGGGTCGTTTGATCCCAGCCGGTACCGGTTTTGCGTATCATCAAGAACGTATGGCTCGCCGTAAACAAAGCAAAGTAGTAGTAGAAGAGCAAACAGTAAGTGCAGAAGAGGCAACTCAAGCACTTACAGACGCTCTAAATGCTGATTTGTCTGGAAATCAATAAACTGTTCTTAATCAATAGATTAAGTGATCGTGAGGCAGTTATATGCTGTCTTACGGTTAGTTTAGGTTGACAGGTTAAACTTTGCTCATTAAAATTCCGCCACCCATTTACTTGTGTGCTCAATGCAGGCTCGTAAATAAAGGGCGGATTTTTTATTTTTTTCAGTAGTAATTTTAATTTCAGGAGCTATTTAAATGGCAACTATTAACCAGCTAGTGCGTAAGCCACGCCGTAGCAAGGTTACGAAAAGTAACTCAGCTGCACTAAAAGCGTGTCCGCAAAAGCGCGGTGTATGTACTCGCGTATATACAACTACACCTAAGAAACCTAACTCGGCGTTACGTAAAGTAGCACGTGTACGTTTAACTAACGGTTTCGAAGTAACTTCATACATTGGCGGTGAAGGTCATAACCTTCAAGAGCATAGTGTAATCCTAATCCGTGGTGGTCGTGTTAAAGATTTACCAGGTGTGCGTTTTCACACTGTTCGTGGTGCACTTGACTGTGCAGGCGTTAGCGATCGTCGTCAAGCTCGTTCTAAATACGGTACAAAACGCCCTAAAGGCTAATTGTATTCCGTTAGTAAGGCCAAGCACTAAATATATATAATTATTGTTTTGGGTGATTGACTCGAAAGAGCAAACCTGAATAAACCGGAGATACAAAATGCCTAGAAGACGCGTAATCGGTCAACGTAAAATTCTTCCAGATCCTAAGTTCGGATCGGAACTTCTTGCTAAATTCGTTAACATCGTAATGTTAGACGGCAAGAAATCTACTGCTGAAAAAATTGTTTATGGTGCGCTAGACGTGGCTGCTGAGAAATCAGGCAAGTCGCACCTAGAAATCTTTGAAACTGCACTTGATAACATCCGCCCACAGGTAGAAGTTAAATCTCGCCGTGTTGGTGGTTCAACTTATCAAGTACCAGTTGAAGTACGTCCAGTTCGTCGTAACGCATTAGGTATGCGTTGGTTAGTAGACGCTGCACGTAAGCGTGGCGAAAAATCTATGGGCTTACGTTTAGCTCAAGAAATCGTTGACGCTGCTGACAACAAAGGCACTGCGGTTAAGAAACGTGAAGACGTTCACCGTATGGCTGAAGCGAATAAAGCATTCGCTCATTACCGTTGGTAATCTGTCTTTAACCTTTAAGAGGATCATATGGCACGTACAACTCCACTTGAGCGCTATCGTAATATAGGTATTGTTGCTCACGTAGATGCAGGCAAAACCACCACAACAGAACGTGTTCTGTTCTACACAGGTCTTTCTCATAAGATCGGTGAAGTACATGATGGCGCTGCAACTATGGATTGGATGGAGCAGGAACAAGAGCGTGGTATCACAATCACTTCTGCTGCAACAACGTGTTTTTGGAAAGGGATGGACGCTCAATTTGACGCCCATCGTATCAATATTATTGATACTCCAGGACACGTAGATTTCACTATCGAAGTAGAGCGTTCTTTACGTGTACTCGATGGTGCGGTAGTTGTTCTTTGTGCTTCATCTGGTGTACAGCCGCAAACTGAGACAGTTTGGCGTCAAGCGAACAAATACGAAGTTCCGAGAATGATCTTCGTAAATAAAATGGATCGCACGGGCGCTGACTTCTTAGCAGTGGTTAGCCAGGTGAAATCTCGTCTTGGAGCAACGCCTGTTCCAATTCAGTTGCCTGTAGGCGCTGAGGACGACTTTAAAGGTGTTATTGACCTCATAAAAATGAAAATGATTAACTGGAACGAAGCGGACCAGGGTATGACTTTTTCATATGAGGCAATACCGGCAGAACTTCTGGAATTAGCTGAAGAATGGCGCTCTCATTTAGTTGAAAGCGCTGCTGAAGCAACAGAAGAACTAATGGATAAATACTTAGAAGGTGAAGAGTTAAGTGAAGCAGAAATTAAAAATGCTTTACGCCAACGAACATTAGCTAATGAGATTGTTCCAGTTACTTGTGGTAGCGCATTTAAAAACAAAGGCGTTCAAGCTGTGCTTGATGGAGTTGTTGAGTATATGCCGTCGCCAGAGCAAGTGAAACAAATCCAAGGTATCTTAGAAAATGGTACTGAGGAAGAACGTCCTGCTAATGATAAAGCGCCGTTTGCTGCACTCGCATTTAAGATTGCTACAGACCCGTTCGTTGGGACCTTGACCTTTTTCCGTGTTTACTCTGGTACTGTTAAACAGGGTGACACGGTATATAATCCAGTAAAAAGTAAGCGTGAGCGACTTGGCCGTATCGTACAGATGCATTCAAACTCTCGTGAAGAGATCAAAGAAGTTTTCGCAGGCGACATCGCGGCAGCTATTGGTCTTAAAGACGTAACAACAGGTGAAACACTGTGTGATCCGAATTCTATTATTACGCTTGAGCGTATGGAATTCCCTGAACCAGTAATCTCTATTGCGGTTGAGCCTCGCACTATAGCTGACCAAGATAAGATGGGTATCGCGCTAGGTAAACTAGCTGCTGAAGACCCTTCTTTTCGCGTACAAACTGACGAAGAATCAGGCCAGGTTATAATCTCTGGCATGGGTGAGCTTCACCTAGATATCATCGTCGACCGTATGAAACGTGAATTCAGTGTTGAATGTAACGTTGGTAAGCCGCAGGTCTCATACCGAGAAGCTATTCGTTCAACTGTTAAGGTTGAAGGGAAGTTTATACGTCAGTCAGGTGGTCGTGGTCAATATGGTCACGTTTGGCTTAAACTTGAACCGATGGACATTACGGATGATGAGTCACCAATTTACGAGTTCGTTAACGAAACCGTAGGTGGGTCTGTTCCTAAAGAGTTCGTTCCTGCGGTAGACAAAGGTATCCAAGAGCAAATGTCTCAAGGTGTACTGGCAGGCTACCCATTACTTGGCGTTAAAGCGACTTTATATGATGGTTCATTCCATGATGTAGATTCGAATGAAATGGCATTTAAAATAGCAGGTTCACTGGCAATGAGAGATGGGGCGCGTAAAGCTGACCCTGTACTTTTAGAGCCAGTAATGAAGGTTGAAGTACTCACTCCTGATTCAAATATGGGTGATGTAGTTGGCGACTTAAATCGTCGCCGCGGCATAATCGAAGGCATGGAAGATGCATTAGGTGGACTTAAGCAAATTAATGCGCAAGTTCCTCTTTCTGAAATGTTTGGTTATGCGACTGCTTTACGATCTGCAACACAAGGCCGTGCCTCATACTCTATGGAGTTTGTGAAGTACGCTGAAGCCTCGAAAAACGTTGCAGATACAATAATTTCAGCTCGCGCTGTTATATAATTTTAGCTTGTCTGGCTCAATAGTGAGTCAGGCTTTAATTTCTTTATTAGGAATTTTTTAAGATGGCAAAAGAAAAGTTTGAACGCGTAAAACCGCATGTAAACGTTGGTACAATCGGCCACGTTGACCACGGTAAAACTACACTAACTGCAGCAATCACTAACGTACTTGCAAA
>NZ_JADYXO010000035.1:0-19704 GCF_015864295.1 Pseudoalteromonas sp. NZS127_1
CATTTGCTATGTGAAAGTAGGACATTACCAGGCTTCAAATTGTAGAAAGCCCGAATCTAACGATTCGGGCTTTTTTAGGTCTGCAGAAAAGTGAAATGTGCGCAATTAATGCACACTCATTCAACACCTAGCACGTAGGTCGGGCGAGCGCAGCGACTCCCGACGTTAAAATCATAATAAAACCCCCCAATATCTCGGCACGCCAATAGGTGCGTAGCATTTCACTGTGACTTTCTACCGCTGTGGGCACTATGACATCAGCAGGCTTCAAATTGTAGAAGGCCCGAATTTAACGATTCGGGCTTTTTTACGTCTGCAGAAAAGTAAAAGTAGCACAATTAATCTACACTCATCTACTCCCATCACGTAGGCCGGGCGAGCGTAGCGACTCCCGACGCTGAAAGCATCGAAAGTACCCTTATACCAACCTGCATAAATCTTTAATCAATTTAACGAATTAAATTGCACTATAACGTCGTTAAAATTTTTATTTAGAACAACTAGATACAAAAACTTTTGGCTAGTTCTAGCGTAATTTTCTTAACGTTAAATAGACCCCATATATAAGCAGATTGATATTATAAAGCTTCTACTTCAATTCTAACCTCACGATACGACTCTATATCTTCACTAAATCACAGTCTGATTTAAAAACTAGCTGCTTCTTCTCACTTTGTTGCAATTTCATTCTTGGTTTAATAAGTGACCTGTGTAAAACTACCTGAGTTAATTTAGTAAATCAGGTGACATGAATGTCGAATATTAAAGCTTGGAAACTTATGAGCCTGTTTTGTTTGTTCGCAGTGCTTATAGGTTGTCAATCGAAAGAAGAGCAGCTGCAACAAACAATTCAAGAGTCTATTAAAAAGGTAGATACGGAGCTGTCTCAGCTTGGTACTGCACTCGATAATGGAAGCGTACGCAATGCTGTATTACTTAAAGAATATGGTGAGCTTCTTAAAAAACAACAACCAGAGCTTACAAAAGTTGTTGATGTAATTACCCTTGATGCAACGCGCCAAGGCGCACTTTATAGTGGCTTAACACAGCGACTTAAAGATATTAAAGGAACTTACTTAATTCCTCCTTATGAAGATACGTTACATAGCATTGATTTGTTGCGTGAAGCGGCAAAACCTACGTTATTTTCTGATGCGTTAACCGATCCTATTAATATGCTAGCTGATATGTCGAAAGGTGCTTTAGCACGTGTAGGCGCAATTAGTAAGCAAGCTGAAGGTGAGGGTGTTGGTAACCAAATGGTAGGTAATCCTAACTATGGTAACTGGCAATCAAATAGTAACGGTATTAGCTTTTGGCAATGGTACGGAATGTATCGTATTTTAGGCGATGTATTTGACCGTGTTGAATACGGAAGCTGGAGCAAACGCCGAAAGTATAGTTATTACAATGACTATGGCCGTTCGCGTTATTCAAGTCCTAAACAAATTAAAACTCAAAGCGCGCTAGAAACACGCACGCGCCAAACATACCAACGCCAAGGTAAGCAGTTTACAAGCCCTTATGCGAGTAAAAAAACAGGTGCATCAGGTTTAAGCCGTAGCAGTTATACGCCACCAAAAAGCCGCAGTAGTTATTCTCGTTCGAGCAGTTATAGCAATAGCTCTGGATCGGTGCGTGATAGCGGTAGCAGAACCTCTCGTGGCGTGAGCCGTGGTAAGTAAAAGAATAAAGTTGGAGTTAGAATAATATGTATGAATTTAATGGAATAACTATGTGGTCGCTACAAGCGCTGGCGATTGATTTTGCAATTATTGTTTTATTATTTGTAAGCCTTAAATATATAAAAGGCTGGGTTTCAAACTTACATGCAAATGATGAAATAACAGAGCGCGATAACTTTGCCTTTGGTATTAGTTTTGCTGCTGGTTTAGTCGCACTGGCGATTGTATTAACGGGTGTAAGTAGTGGGGCTTTTGCTGCAACACTTCAACAAGAAGCGCTGCAAATGTTAGCTTACGGCGCATTAGCGGTTGTACTTATTAAATTGGGTCACTTCTTTCAAGATAAAGTAGCACTTCGTAAAGTAAGTCTTCACGACGAAATCGTTAAAGGTAACGTTACAGCTTCAATAATTGATTTTGGTCATGTTGTAAGTGTTGCTATTGTTATTCGCTCAGCTCTTTTATGGGTGGCTACTGATGGCTGGCATGGTCTTCCAATTGTAATTGCTGCCTTTATTATAGGTAGCGTTGTATTACTACTTGTTAGCCAGTACCGAGTGCAGTTATTTAAGCGTACAAACAAAAGTGGCGATTGCCTACAACAAGCAATTGTTGATGGTAACTTAGCTGTGGGTATTCGTTACGCTGGATTTTTAGTAGGTAGTGCATTAGCTATTACAGCAGCAACCGGCGTTGCACCTTACGCTGCGGATAATATTAATGCGAGTTTACTATACTGGGCTATTAGCGCAGTAGTGAGCCTTGTTGCATTTATTATTTTGCACTTAGTGACAATTAAAATAATTTTATCTGGTTGCGATATTTCAGATGAAGTTAATCGTCAAAAAAATGTAGGTGTAGCTACTATTTCTGCAGCAGTATCATTTGCGGTAGGTATCACTATGGCAACCTTACTAGGCGCATAATCAGTGTCATCAACCAACACTCCCCCAAGTAAGTCTCGCTTACTTGGGCACGATATATTACTTATTACTGTTATGGCCGTGCTTGCTGGGTGCGGCCTTATTTATGAATACTTACTGTCTCATTATGCGGGCCGTGTACTTGGCTCAGTAGAGAGCGCCATTTACGCCATGATCGGTACTATGATTGTAGCAATGGGCTTAGGCGCTTTTTTAGCGCGTTGGTTTAAAGATGCATTTACCGCTTTTGCTTGGCTAGAAAGCATTATTGCTTTGGTTGGCATGGGCTGCATTTTAGCGATAGCGGGTGTAATAGCAGTTAGTTATTCTCTTCCTCATTTATTTTCGAGCATTTTTAATTTACCCCCTGATGTTGTACTTAATGGTTACGTATTTCAAAAGCTACAAGAGTGGTCACGTTTTCTACCTTATGTTTTTGGTTTAATACTGGGCTTATTTATTGGTATGGAAATACCGCTTATAGCGCGTATTCGCCAACATGTTTATGGCCGATTTTTGGAGAACAACGCAGGGACTATTTATGGTGCCGATTATATTGGTGCTGGTATTGGTGCAGCCATTTGGGTAAGCATCATGCTCTCAATGCCTATAATGCAGGCTGCCGCGTGGACGGCATTATTTAATATCATTGCAGGGCTCGCGTTTTTATGGCGTTACCACACATATGTACGCTTTGCTAAGGCGCTTTTAGCTTGCCATATAGCATTGTTAGCATTATTTGGTTTTATTTTGATATTTGGCAGTGGTTGGATGAATAATCTAAGCAATGTTTTATATAAAGATAAAGTGATTTACTCACAGGCAACTAAGTATCAGCACGTTGTTTTAACTGAGAGATTAAGTAAAAACCAGCCGCAACCGATCACCGATTTATATTTAAATGGGCGTTTGCAGTTCTCAAGTATTGATGAGCAAATATATCATTCAATGCTGGTTTATCCTGCAATGCTTGCCTCTAACCGACACGACCGCGTATTAATAATTGGTGGTGGTGACGGGCTTGCACTTAGAGATGTTTTAAAATGGCCGGTGAATGAAGTAACGCTTATAGATTTAGACGCACAACTTCTCAATTTATTTGGTCATAAAGACGGTGACTTTACGCCACCAGAGCATATTAGTAAGCGATTGCTGCAGCTAAATAATAAATCGATGCAAGACTCGCGCGCCAACATAATAGTGGGTGATGCATTTTTAGAAGTTGAAAAGCTGCTCGAACAATCTAAGCAGTTCGACACTATTTTAATTGATTTACCGGACCCTAATCATCCTGACCTAAATAAAATGTACAGTGATTATTTTTATAATCATGTACGCCAATTATTAGCTCCCGATGGCGCAATGGCGGTTCAATCAACCTCTCCTTATCATGCTAAAAAAGCGTTTTTAAGTATAGGTAAAACGGTTAAAGCTGCAGGGTTTGGGTATGTTGAGCAATATCAGCAAAATATACCTTCGTTTGGGCAGTGGGGCTGGACTATAGCAACTAAAATGGGTCAGTCGGCCAGTGGTCGTATTAACGATATAGCGACTATGCCAGTACCATCAAGATGGATCAGTAAAGAATATTTATTGGCAAGTTTTGTATTTCCTAATCATTATTTTGAACAAGTTAAAAGTATTGAGGTCAATAGGTTAGGGTCTGGTCAGTTGTATGATTACTACCGAACTGCATGGCAAATAGAAAGCGAATTGTATAAAAACTAATAAAACATGGTTGACATAATATGTCGGCCGTGAGAATCTTAACTCAGACATAATATGTCAAGCGACAAAAGGCAGAGACATGGAATTAAATGAACTTTCAATAAAATTAGCTTCTTTTGAAACTGAAGGCGCTAACTTTGAGTCTTTCTTGATTGCCAATCCTGGTGAGCAAGATGTTTTACAAGTCATTGTTGATGGAAATGATGAACTTCCAATTTTTGTTACTCAAACACAAGAGCAGTTGTTATGTATTAGCTACTTGTTTGACGAAGATGAAGTTAAGAGTGAATTACGCAACGAGTTAAACGAAACATTACTACGTTTAAACGTGCCGATTCCACTGAGTGCATTTGCTAAAATCGATAACAAATACGCGATTTTTGGTGCACTGTCGGTAAATTCATCATTAGATGACGTTACCCACGAACTAGTGACATTAGCTGATAACGCTATAGACGCACTAGAAGCCGTGACCTTGTATTTAAACGATTAATAGCTAGTTAGTGGAGTTAAGATTATGAGTATTTTAAAAAAATTATTTACAGCAGTACGTGGCGGCGCTCGTGAAGCAGGCGAAGCAATTGTAGACAAAAACGGCATCCGTATTTTTGAGCAAGAAATTGCAGACGCGCAAAATGCACTTCACCGTGCTAAAAAAAGTCTTACTGAAGTAATGGCCAAAGAAATGCAAACTAAGCGTAAAATTAGCGCTGTAGATGCCTCAATCGCTGAACATGAAGCGTATGCAGGCCAAGCTCTTGAAAAGGGCAACGAAGCATTAGCATTAGAAATTGCAGAAAAAATTGGTGACTTTGAAGCTGAAAAAGCTGAAAACGAGCAAGTATTGTCTGGCTTTAGCAATCACATTGTTGCGCTTAAGCAGCAAGTTAAAGATGCTGAAAAATCGATTAAAGAGAATCAGCGTCAGCTTACAATGGTTAAAACCACTGAAAGCGTACAGCAAGCAACAATGGCTGTTAACAGCACGCTTAATACAAATAGCTCGTCTATGACATCGGCTCGTCAATCGCTTGAACGCATTAAACAGCGTCAACAAGATCGTAGTGACCAGCTTGGTGCTGCAAAACAACTTGAGTCAGACGTAAATGGCGATGACTTAAAAGCTAAAATGGCTGAAGCCGGTATTGGTGACACAAGTCCAAAAAGTGCTGATATTTTAGCTCGCATCAAAGCGAAGCAAAATAGCTAACCATTACGTTTATACTTTAAAAAGGTAACTGAGTTTTGCTCAGTTGCCTTTTTTGCTTAGAAGGCAACCTTCCTATGTTTAATTTTTTCAAATCTAAAAAAGAGCCAGAGCGTCAGCTTAATCATCCAAGCGATCTTAAAGTAGGCGACATGTTTAGCGTTATAGACTCATTTGCTTATCCAACATGGTTAAAAGGTGAAACGTTACGAGTTACTGGTATTCAAACTTACCAATACCAGCACAGTAGTGATACTGAATTTGTACTCGAGACAAACAGCGGGCAAGTTGTATTTTTACAAATTGAGCAAGATGACGGTGAAGAGTGGGCAAACTTTTCTATTAAAATTCAACGAAACGAAGTTGAAGAAATATTTAGCCTTGATGAGTTTGCGCGTATTTTTGATGAAGAGTCGTTAACCCACATTACAGTGCAAAATACACCAGAGCGCTTTATGCAGTTTTTAGCTAAAAGCTATCAACAAAGCGAGTCGCCTTATGTGTGTTATTTCCATAATAAAGATTACCGCAACCAAGCATTACCTCGCTATGAGCAAGAAGGTGGCGAGCCATGTGAAATGATTTGCTTAGCGTCTGATAATGAAGGCTTTGGTTTAAATATCGAAATTTGGGATGGCGGCGAAACCGAAGTATCGCTAACGCTGACGCGCCCAATGACAGACATTGTAGACTTGTTTCCCGGAGATGCTAAGTGAGTGATGCTAAAGACAAGTGGTTACGTCAGGAACAAGCTGTACGTGCCACGCAGATGGCATTTGATCTGAGCAGCGAAGTTCAAAAGCTGATAAAAAAACAAGCGATCGATCAAGAGCTAACTCCATCAGACATGATCCGCAAAATACTTGGCTTAGACGTAAAGTCTAAAAAAACGCGTCAACGTTTATCGTTTAATTTAAATGATGATGAAATAGCACAACTTGCCACTCGGTTTGATGTACAAAGCGATGATAAGCGAGCCGTAAAGCAGCAAGTAGCTGATTTATTAATAGCGCACACTAAAAATAAAAAAGTGAAATAATTTAATTAGGTTTTTATGAATATTATTTTAATTGCTTACTTAATTATTTTTGCGTTGTTTGGTACTGCGGCGAGTTATTTTGTACGCTTTATTTATGCGTATTGGGTGCTTAAAACAATGCCTATGAAGTACATTATAAAAGCGGGTATTTGCGTGGTATTGGTCGTTGTAATCTCAGCGTTAATTCCATATATAAGTTAACGCTGAGGTTAAGTTTGATTTATTTTATATCAAACGACTGGCACTGCTGATTAATACACAGCGATTGCACTTCAAGTACTGGAGAACAATCAGTTAAGCCTTGTGCTTTATTTTGTATGTTTTCTTGTTTTGTTATTTGTTGAGCAAGCTGTTCCGCTTCTTCTTGAGAGGTGTTTAGCGTTGAATAAACCGCGTATTTACTCGGTCCACCGCATGAGCGGGCGCCAACTTCAAGGACTTTGCACTGAAAGCTAGCGGTGCAGCTATTATTACTCACCATGTTATTCAGATCATAGTTCAAGTCAGACAAGTTTTTATTTTGTTCATTACCTGAGGTTACAGTGCTAGCACAGCCACTTAGTAACAAAATGCTGCTAGCAATGCTTATAATTGACAGTTTAACTGTTGATGGTAAACAACTCATAACGTTATCCTTAAAATGCACTTACCGCTGAGCCTTCAAGTTTAACACATTTATTTTCAACACACTGCGTGCTTGGCGTTGTTAAATGCTGACAAATACTCATTATCCCTTTTTGTGAATTATAGCTACTTTCAAGCTTTGTGATTTTGTCGCTAAGGGCTGTTACTTGATCCTCAGACGCAGTGTTTGTTGAATACACAACAAAGCTGCTTGGCCCGCCACATGCGCGACTACCTACTGCATTTACTCTACATTGAGTGCTTGTATCACACTGTTTATCTGCAGTTAGTGTATTTAATTCAGTTTTGGCTGCTTTTATATCGTCTATTGAAACGTTTTTTAAATCAGCTTTTGGTATTTTTTCAGCAACTACGTTCTTTTTAGTATTTTCTTGTAATTGAGTGTTCTCTTTTAGCTTTTGTAGCTCTTGCTTAGGTGCTTCAGCCTCTGAGGCGATTGTTACTTGCTGTGTTTTAGCTGGTTCGTTATCCAAACATGCAGTTAAACACAGTGGTAAAAGTATGGCTAATAATGGGGTACGCATAAAAAACCTTGATAGTGATGAAATATTCATCACTATCATACACGGTGCATTTTTTACGGCAATAAAAACTATATTATCAAGTAATTAAAGACGTGAAAAATATTGTTCTACTAAAGTCCGCCCTGCGTTAGCTTGGTTGGATTGAGTAATTTTTCGAGTTCTTCGCGCGGTAAATCAGTTTCCTGCTCAGCGACATCAATAATTGGGCGAGCTTCTTTATAAGCCTGCTTTGCTATTTTTGCTGCTTTTTCATAACCGATCACCGGATTAAGCGCAGTTACCAAAATTGGATTTTTAGCGAGTGCTTTATCTATATTTGGCTGATTCACCTTAAAGCTGGCAATTGCTTTATCGCCCAGTGCTTGTGCGCTATTTGCAAGTAACTCTATGCTTTGCAATATATTATACGCAATGACTGGCAGCATCACATTCAGCTCAAAATTACCCGCTTGGCCGGCTACCGTAATAGTGGCGTCGTTACCTATTACTTGTGCACTTACCATTGCGGCGGCTTCAGGTATAACAGGGTTTACTTTACCTGGCATAATAGATGAGCCTGGTTGGAGTGCTTCAAGCTCTATTTCACCTAAGCCTGCAAGTGGGCCTGAGTTCATCCAGCGTAGGTCGTTGGCTATTTTAATTTGTGCGACAGCGAGTACTTTTAATTGCCCAGAAAGTGCGACGATGGCGTCTTGTGAACCTATATTGTAAAAAAAGTTACTACTAGGCGTAAATCTAATACCTACATTAGCACTCAGGTTTTCTGCAAATTTTGCTGCAAATTTAGGGTCTGCATTAATACCTGTTCCTACGGCCGTACCGCCTTGTGCAAGCTCGCACACACGCTCTAAGCTATGTCTAATTCCTGCTGCTGCATGATTGACTTGTGACTGCCATGCACTGAGTGTTTGATCAAAGGTAACAGGCATTGCATCCATTAAATGTGTACGGCCTGTTTTAACTATATGGCCAACTTCAGCTTTTTTCTTTTCTAGGTTTTGCGATAAGTTTTCAAGCGAAGGAAGTAATTCATACACTACATTTATTGCACTACTAAGGGCAATAGCAGTAGGGACTACATCGTTAGAACTTTGCCCCATGTTCACATCATCATTAGGGTGAATACTCTCACTGCCTAATCGACTAGCAAGCGTTGCAATAACTTCGTTGGCATTCATATTTGAGCTTGTGCCCGAGCCTGTTTGAAAAATATCAACGGGGAAGTGCTCAATGTGCTCGCCATCAATAATACTTTGGCAAGCTTGCTCAATAGCATTGGCTTTAGCTTTGCTTAAATGCCCAAGCTCAAAGTTACTTTGTGCTGCGGCTTGTTTTATATAAGCCAGTGCAGTTATAAATTGCTTTGGCATAGGTAAGCCACTAATGGCAAAGTTATTAACCGCTCGCTGTGTTTGCGCTTGATAGAGCGCATCAATAGGTACTTGTAGCTCGCCCATGCTGTCTGATTCTGTTCTAAAGTTACTCATAAGTGTGCTCCTTAAAAAGGGTTGAATTCGTGACTAAGAATACGCGCTTCGCGCTCAAGTATTAAAAATTGTGCAGTATTATTGTGCACTTTATAAAATCGTTTTAATGCTAATAATGGTTTGTATAACTGCTCTAAACATTGTTTACGAATAGCATTATGTATAAGAGGGTCGCACATTTTGTTCATAATTTCATGGTGTGTGCGCCTAAGATAAAACTCTTGAAGCAAAGGATTACGTTGCAGCTCAAATTTTTTTGCGACGTTAAGGGCGGTTTCTATGTAATCGGCAACGAGCATGGGGGCATGCAGACCAGGTCTTAAGCAATGACAAGAGAGTTCTTGATGATAACGATGCTGGGCATGATTTGAAGACATAAAAAAACCGACTCAAGTTAACGATAATAGTTATCATTACATTTAATCGGTTTCAGTGTAAACAGTTATTATAAAAATTATTTGCGATACTAATTTGAGTATTAATTGTAGCCAAGAATAAATATCTGATCTGTTTCATGTTTGGTCATCGCCTGTTGATTATGTTTAGGGTGCGAAAGTAAATCGATTACTGTAGCTCTCATATCAACGGCGTAACTATGATCGTCGGTCGTTTTTTCGGTTATTGCAACAGCTGCGTCTACAGCTGTATAAGAGGGTATATGCATAATTTTATCCTTTAAAAATTTAATATAAGTTAAACCCTTTAGTGGGTTGGTTATATAAAAGCATATTACATACCAATCATAATAAATAAATTTAACCTATTGATATTTATAAGTTTAAAAAATTATCATTTTTTGAACACGACAAAATAAGTCAAATTTGCTTTACTGTTGTGCATTAACCGACAATTTTGGTGCACAGTAATGACAAAGCCATTTTCACAAGCGTGTGAAAACAATAAAGCTCCTATTTTAAAGCAATTAAAAACCGTATTAAAAAACACTAAAACAGTGCTCGAAGTTGGCTCAGGAACCGGCCAACATAGTGTGTTTTTTGCAGAGCAATTGCCTCATTTGCAGTGGCATACAAGTGATCGCGCTATAAACCACGAAGGGATTAACTTATGGCACCGCGAAGCTAATTTAACTAATTTGCATGCGCCGCTTGAGCTTGATTTAAATAATGAGTGGCCAGTAGATAAGGTTGACGCTATTTATACGGCAAATACATTTCATATTGTTAGTTGGCAATTAGTTGAACGTTTTTTTGACGGTGTTAAACGTCATTTAAATAACGAAGGTATGTTATGTATTTATGGGCCATTCAAATACCAAGGTGAATTTACCAGCCCAAGTAATGATGACTTTAGTGCCTTTTTAACAGAGCGCGATCCGTTAAGTGGATTAAGAGATTTTGAAGCAGTTGAACAACTAGCTAAGCAAGCAGGGCTTACGCTCATTAGCGATACAGCCATGCCTGCAAATAATCAGCTACTCGTTTTTAAACGGCAGTAATGAGCTACATTGCTCTTTATATATATCCATATGGCCGCGTTCACACTTTAAGTAGTCGCTTATTGCATTACTGAAGTCGCCATCAACAATATGGTGAGCAGAGTAGGTAAGTACGGGTTCAAATCCGCGTGCTATTTTGTGCTCACCTTGTGCACCTGAATGAAAACAGCTGAGTTTATGTTTTATTGCAAACTCAATACCTTGGTAATAACACAGCTCAAAGTGTAGCGAGTCTACTTCTTCACTTGCTCCCCAGTAGCGCCCATAAAGCGTATTTTCACCAATTAAACTAAGGGTTGCAGCAATCACGTTATCGTCTTTTTTGGCTAGCATAATAACGAGGTTATTGGCCATTAATGCATGTAAAAGCGTAAAAAACTCCATATTTAAATAGCCTAAATGACCAGATCGTTTTAAATACGTACGCTGATAAAACTCACAAAACAATTGCATTATCTCGGGCGTAATTTGTGTGCCTTGCAGCCATTCAATATCAATATTTTGCTGCGCTATTTTAGCTCGCTCTTTTTTAAGTGACCTGCGTTTACGCGAGCTAAGCATCTGCAAAAAGTCGTCAAAGGATTCATAACCTTTATTAAACCACTGAAACTGCACACCCACTCTTAACATGGCGTGTTGCTCAGTTAATGATGTGGCTTGAGCTTGGTCGCAAAAATTAACATGCCATCCCGACCAACCTTGCTGAGCACTGTGTATGCTCAGTTGCTCTGTAATGTATTGATACACCGCATTTTGATTGATGTGATCGATAGCAATGCGCTTACCCTCAATAGGGCTAAAGGGAATGCCAGATAGCCACTTGGGATAATATTCTAAACCGTGTTTTTCGTATGCCTCAGCCCATGCCCAGTCAAATACGTACTCGCCGTATGAATGACTTTTTAAATATCCGGGTGCAAGTGCAACGAGTGTATCACCTTCAAAAATAGCGAGGTGATGGGGCTGCCAACCGCTTTTTTGTGTTACGCATTGGCTTTGTTCAAGGGCATATAAAAAAGCATGTTGAGTAAATGGTTCATCACCAAATAAACGTTGCCACTGCGCCTGATCAATCTCATTAATACTGCTAAACCATTGGTGCGAAAACGTTCCCATGACTACTTACCTTGTAGTTGTTCTAAGCTGTTTTACGTTTTTAATAAACGTACTAATTTGCATCTTAAGCTCGGCAAAATGAGGATTGTAAGTTAAGCGCTGTAAAGCCGGATAGTGTTTTAAGTTGGCGCTTGTACGCTCTCCTAGTTGTGGGTTTTTTGTTGTTTTACATGTTTTGTACAGTAAGTCGTCGTTAATAAAGCTGCCACAATTGCGATAAGTTGCGTTAATTCCATAATGTGGATTTTGCGGTGAGTTAACAACCGCAATATGCGATATACCGTGAATTTTTTTACACTGCAGTGTTGTGCATTGCGGGTTACTTACTATGTAGTCACTAGCAAAGTCTGGCGGTAAAATATCAGTGTTGCCATAAAGTACTAAAGTATCGAGCGGCTTATATTTTACTGAATTACCTTGGTGTAATGTACTTAATAATTTTAGTGTGGCACGCGTATCTATTGTTGTATCAATATCACTAAGTACACTAAAAATAGGTAATTTAAGTGCAGGGCGTTTGCTTAAGTTACTTATGCTTGCAAGTGACATTGCAGCGTATGATGCCGCAGCTGCATTTAAAGAAAAAGACTCATACTTAGCAAAGTCTACATCAGCGTCTTTATCTATCCAATTAACAAACGGTATAGCGTCAATCCATTTTGCTATCCAGCCGTATTTATTATGTGGCTCAGAGCCCGGCGAATAAAGCATAAGCGCTTTAATTTTAGGTGAAATAGTTTGCTTGGTTGCGTAATCAATAAGTAACGCGGCGCCGGTAGAGTAGCCTGCGAGTATCACCTCATCAAAATCTTGCACAGAACGGTCAACACCATATTTTATTGCTTGCTGCCATTGGCTTACATCTACGTTTAGCAAAGCACTTGCGGCGCTGCCATGCCCTGGTAATAAAATAGTACGCACGGTATAGCCTTGCTGATAATACACTTGTGCTAAATCGTGGTACGTAAAGGGTGAGTCAGTTAGCCCGTGGATTAGTAGTGCAACTTTATTACTGTTTGGGTACGTAAGCTCAAAAGGGGCAATAATATCTGCAATAGTAGGGTCAGGTTTTCGCTTACCCTGTGTTACCAACTGCCGATACGTTTGTGTAATAACGGGGCATGGCATGTTTGCATGGGGCTTAGCTTTATTTATATGTTTATATTCGTAATCTAAGTAATCGCTAAATGGTAAAAGGGCTTGATAATTAAAGCGCTGGTGGGTGTACTCATTTTCAAAACGTAATAGGCCTTGCTGCTTACTTTTTATTATAAATTTAAAGTCACTCGCCTGCGATATACAGTTTTGAGCTACTGCAATATGCGAAAAAACACTTAAAACAAAACCAAAAAATACTCTTAAAAATACTCTTAAAGCTACTTTTAAAGTTAAACCATTATTGTTCATTAACTACTGCATATTGAGCAAGACACTCGGTTAGCTTAATGAGTTCAAGCGGTTTTGCAAGATGTTGGTTAAATCCAACGGCTTTTGCATGTGCTTTATCCTCTGGCATTACGTCGGCAGTTAAAGCAATAATCGGAAGTTCTTGTTCGGTTTTAAACTGCCGGATCAATGCTGTGGCTCTATAGCCATCCATTACAGGCATTTGGCAATCCATAAGCACTAAATCAAAATGCTGCTTTTTTACTATATCGACCGCCAGCTCGCCATTTTCTACTATATACGGCACAATTCCTAACGAGCCAAGCATCGCTTTAATCACCATTTGGTTTACTGGGTTGTCCTCTGCCACTAAAATGCTGAGCGAAGTAATATTCGTATTATCAAATGTAATAATATGCTCTTTTTTAGGCTCTGTTGTTTCTAATCGCATGGAAAATGTAAAAGTAGAGCCTTTATCTATTTCACTTTTAAGTGTTATTTCTCCCCTCATTAGCTGGCTTAGCTCTTTTGCTATGGTTAAGCCAAGGCCGGTACCGCCAAATTGTCTTGATGTAGAGCTATCAGCTTGGGTAAATGCGTTAAATAACTTTTTATGTTGGCTCGGTTTTATACCTATACCGGTATCGCTAACGGTTATAACAAGCTGTACTTTATTGGCAGTGGTAAACTCTGTTTCTATGTTTAGAGTAACACTGCCTTGGTTTGTAAATTTAATGGCGTTACTACACAAGTTAAGCAATATCTGCTCAATTCGCATTGGGTCACCAATAAACCAGGTATCTAAAGGTAGTTTTGAGTTAACTTGCCATTTAATACCTTTGTTAGTTGCGCTGTGTTCAAACATATTGTTTATACGTGCTATTAAAGCACCTAGGTCGAATGCAATAGACTCAATAACTAACTTTTGAGATTCTATTTTTGATATATCAAGAATGTCATTAATTAGGTTTAATAAGCTTTTAGATGATGAGTTTATTTTATCTAAGTAACCAATTAGCGTACTTGCGCTATCGGTTTCGCGAGCAAGCGAAGAAAACCCAATAACAGCATTCAAAGGTGTACGGATTTCGTGGCTCATATTAGCTAAAAATTGGCTTTTAGCTTGGTTAGCTAAATCTGACTGCTGCTTTGCTTGTGCAAGCGAGTGTGTACGCTCAGCCACTTGGCGTGTAAGTGCAATTTGTTGCTGATTAAACAGCAGTAAAACCATTAAAATTAAAGAACATACGGCCACTTGAAGTATGAGCAATAATAACGTTAGTTGATTATTATGTTGTGCTAAAAACCCTTCTTTAAGTGCTAGTTTTACAATCCATTTTTGCCCTGCAAAGCTCACATCAAACGACATCAAACGACTTCCTTTAGCCTGATGAACATCTTGAGAGTAATTACTATAAAACGGCGGTGCGTTTGTATCTTCGTATATACCAATCGAAAACATATCAGACTGCTGTTTAGTAATTGCTTGTTCAATAATACTGCGTACTAAAAATATACCCGTGACGTAGCCTTTAATTACTTCTTTATCGTCACTTTGAGAATACACAGGGGCAAATAACAAATAAGCGGGTTTAGGTTGTTTGGTTTGTACTAGCTGAATTATCTTAGTCCCTACGGGCATATATTTTATAGCAGGGTTAAGCAGGGAGTTTTTCCTATCAGAATTTGAAAATACATTAAAGCCAATTGCTTTTTGATTACCATTGAAAGGGGCTATATATTTTATGATAACGAGGGGATCATTTTTTTCAAGAGGCTCACCTACTACATCAACATCTAAATGGTAAATATTTGATATTTCTTGGGCAAAGGTCTCACGTTGATCTTGAGGTATTTTTGCATTCCACGATAAAGCATTAATAAATGCGTGCTGGGTTAGTAATTGGCTAGCATAAGAATAAAAATCTTGCTGGCTTAATGTTGATGATGATTGAACCTGGCTTGCTAGGCTTTGTACTGCAATAATACTGCGATTTGTATATCTATAAAGGCTATTTTCTATAACGTGAACTTCACGTTCGGCAATTTTAATTGTGCTTATACGGTTTTCTTGATCGTATAGCTGTGTTGTAACCGCAACAGACACAAATAAAATAGAGCATACTGCAATTGTTGGAAACGCCGATATATTATGTTGATTAGATTTTTGTGGTAGTAAAGAAAGTAAAAACGGAGTTGCAATTAATACCCCTAATGTATCGCCAAGCCACCAATAAACAACATTTTTCCAATGATTATCAATGCTATAAACCGAGTTAAATTGACTAAGAGCGAACACGCCAAAGTTAGCCGAAATTAAACTGACTAATATGGCTATGACGAGAATAAAGTAAATTATGTTTTTACGCTTTTTAAAGCGTAGTGGGTGACCAAGCCAAAATTTTAGTAAAGCAGCGCCCACCATTGCCTGTATAACCACACCAAAGGCGATATACATTGCTTCGTTAAATGAGTTACCGACCAGGACTAGCTCATGAGCTGAACTATCAAAAATATTTAAATTAAATGCAATTGCAGCTACAAATAAAGGTGGGATAAAGCGCCACCACCAAATATAACAACCGACCAGAGCAATACCAGCAGGTAACCAAATTGGAATTATTTGCGAATTAAAAGCAAGTTTAGTGAGTGCTATACCCACTAAAAAATATGCTAAAGCAAACATGATGTAAAAAATAATGGAGTGATTTTTAGAGTTAAAATTTTTCACATAAGGTCCAAGCAATTATTATTATCGTTTTGAAATATCAGTATAGCTAACAGTAAGTTATTTTGGTTATTTTTATAATGGTAACTGTTTTTTGCTAAATGACTGCTTTAACACAACGGTTGATTCTATATTTGCAATACAGCTTAAGCCACCTAGTTGATGTTTTACAAACGTTTCGTAGCTCTCAAGATCATGTGCAATTATTTTTAATAAATAATCATAGCTTCCTGATATTACACAACACTCTAATACATGTGGTAATTTTTCTACATGTTGTTCAAATTGCTCTGCAGCACTTACCGAATTTTGGCTTAATCGTACAAACGCATACACCAACACATTAAGGTTAAGTGCTTTTGGGTTTATGGCGGCGTGGTAGCCGGTAATAATGTTTTCTTGCTCTAACTTTTTAATACGTCTTAGGCAAGGTGTATCTGACAGGTTAATGCTGCTGGCTAAATCTGAAACCGACATACGAGCTTGGCTTTGTAGTGCGATAAGTAATTGCTGATCTTTTTTATCTAACATAGTTGTCGGCTTTTATTAATTATTTTTATATTTGTAGTGATTATTGCTAAGTATTACAGTTTTTACTAATTTTTTTGGCGTTTTACCCTCACTGAACTCTGTTAGCATTTAACCATAAAAATAATAGAGCACAACAATGAACACACATACCGCTATTTTTGATCACTGGATTCGAACTGAGTTTGTCACTTTAAACAGTGAATTAGAGCAGCTTTATTGGCAGCAAACAGATAAAGCCAATGTAGAAGGAATAGGCGAGGCCTTAAAGCAACAATTAGAAAAAGAAGGCAACGCATTAATTAGTAATTTATTAGCGGAAGGAAACACAGATCAAGGCTTTGATAGTGCTTTTGACCTACTCGGCAACGTTGGATTATTTATGGCTGCATGCCGTCGCCATGAAATTACCGAACCAAGCAGAGAAACCACGTCTCCACTAATAGAAGCCTCAGCGCTTGCTATGCATATAGGCGCATCTATTGGCGTAACCCCTCGTTTTGCTACCGCCCACTTAACTACTCATAACAAAGCACTTAACGGTATTTATAAACGATTTACTAATTTACCCGATGAAAAGCTATTTATAGATTACAACACCCAAGGTATTTTGGCCTATAAACGCGCAAGTGATGCTTTACTAAAAATATTGCCGTTAGGTATTTCACATCCTTTATGCAGTGAGTTACTAAAAGTAGCTAAACAGGCGCTTATAGATGTTATTGATTCAAATAATGCACTTTATACTGAGCTCGATACAGATCGCTTTTTTAACTGTGTTCGCCCTTACTATAAACCGTATCGTGTAGGTAAAGAGGTTTACAGAGGCGCTAATGCCGGTGACTTTGCAGGTATTAACGTGATTGATATGTTACTAGGGCTTTGTAGTGCAAATGAGCCTAGTTACTCGCAAATGCTGGTGGATAAGTTTTTATATATGATGCCAGAGGATCAACAAATACTACGAGAAGCCATGCGTATGCAAAGCTTTATGGATGACTTTTTACAAGCGAAGCAATATAAAAATACAAATTGGTTTAAAAGTCACGCAAAGCTATTTATCCAAGTGTGCAAATTACATGGCGACACCGCAGTCGGTCATCATAATCAACTAGTTGAAAAATTTATTGCTCAGCCCTCAAAAAATATGCAACAGCAGCATATGAGCAAGGTAACAGCAAGTGGTCCGCCGCTTCATGTGCTACTCGACTCGCTCGAAAAATTAAGAGATAGGCGAGCCAGTGCAAAACGCGACGATATAAAAACACGTTTTGACGATCTAAATACACTTAAAAAATGGGTTAAATAGCATGCTTAAAAATGATTTTTGTATGGCCGATGGCTGTTATTTACTAAACCACTCGGTAGGGCGTCCTCTTAAAAATACGCAGCAATATTTAGCCCAGCATTACTTTTTATCGTGGGAGGGATCAAATAAAGAGCCTTGGCAGCAATGGCTGCCCGCAGTTGAGCAGTTTACTACTGTACTTGGTAAGTTATTTAATACGCCTAGTTCGCAGTTTTGTCCTCAGGTTAACTTATCAAGCGGCTTAACAAAGCTGCTTATGTCGCATCCACGGTTACAGCAACAAAATTGTAAAGTGCTTATGGCGCAAAGTGATTTTCCGAGCATGGGCTTTGCAATGCAAAAAGCATTACCAGAGTGCGCGCAAATCATGTTTATACCTGAGCACGAAGATTTAAGTGATATTAGAGTTTGGCAGCGTTATATAACCGCCGATATCGATTTAGTTTTTATAAGCCACGTATATTCAAATACAGGAGTGCAGGCACCTGTATACGATATTGTAGCTATAAGTAAATTAACCAGTAGCTTATCGATAGTTGACGTTGCTCAGTCAGCGGGTGTGATACCGCTTGATTTAAGCGTACTCGATGCTGACTTTATGATTGGCTCGAGCGTTAAATGGCTATGCGGCGGACCTGGTGCAGCATATTTGTGGGCTAACAAACACCAAATAGCATATTGTGAACCTAAAGATGTGGGTTGGTTTTCGCATCAAAACCCATTTGAGTTCGATATTAACCATTTTGAATATAACGCCAGTGCGCTCAAATTTTGGGGGGGCACTCCTTCTGTAGCGCCTTATATTATTGCCGCCAATAGCATTGCTTACTTTGCAGAGCTAACTGCTCACAAGGTAAGGGAGCATAATTTAGTGATGCTTATGCTTATTCATGAGCAGCTAAGCGAATATGTTGTATCACCTATGAGTAGTGATAAATGCAGCGGGACTGTTATTTTATTTTTTGCCGGGCTGCAAGAATATGTACTTACAGAGCTTGATAAAGCGAAAGTCAGTGTAGATGCTCGTAAATTTGGAATACGAGTATCGCCACATATTTATAATACCCAAGAAGACGTTGAGCAGTTTATATCGATAGTAAAACAAGCGCTTAAGGATTTTGGCTAAGCTGCTGCTTTCTTTGTTTTAATGACTCTATTTTTTGCTGCGTTTGATTGATTGATGCGTCGTAAGTTTGCTTTAACGCATTTGTTTTAGTTGCGATAGCATCAGCAATAGACGAAGCGCCTAAACGATTGGCTTTATCTTGAGTCATGTAATCTATCTGCTGTTTTTTAGCAGTGTATTCTTTTTGGCTTTGTGCAATAGATAGCTCAAGGCGTTTTATTTCACGATCTATTTGTTGAACCTCTAAGTAATCATCGACAGAGGAGTCGGTAATACCTTTACCGGGCGTAGAGCTTTTGTACGCTTCAATTACGTTTATATCTTTGAGAGTAATAACTTGTGCATCTTTAGCGCAAGGCGTTTGGCTAAAGGTAGGAACGCCCTTAATGACACACTTATACACTGTTGTACTTTGTGCCAAGGTAAAAAATGGTGCTGCTGCGCAAACTGATAGCAATATGAACCGGATCATAGCTAAACCTAAAGTGGCTAAAGTTGTGTTAATAATGCCCTAAGTTATTACTAGGCACAATTTGTTTAGTTTTTATAAATTTTAGGCACAAAAAAACCACAATTAAGTGGTTTAAATTAAGTATGGTGGAGAGGGAGGGATTCGAACCCTCGATAGAGCTACAAACTCTATACTCCCTTAGCAGGGGAGCTCCTTCGGCCACTCGGACACCTCTCCAACGCATAACCGTTTGTATTGATGGAAGTAAAAAAAGCCACCAATTAAAATATGGTGGAGAGATAGGGATTTGAACCCTAGATGGGCTATAAACCCATGCCGGTTTTCAAGACCGGTGCATTCGACCAC
>NZ_JADYXO010000036.1:0-18385 GCF_015864295.1 Pseudoalteromonas sp. NZS127_1
CTTAAGTTACAAGCCATCCTGGAAGGCTACGATTTAGCAAAATCTCTTGAGCCAGACTTGTGATCAAGAGACAGCTAATAGCGCCTTTTTTAATGTTTTTTAATTTAATTGGCTTATTAATAAACTAAAAAATGCTTCTTTGTTGTTGCACGTGTGGGCATTCAAAATAAGTTGCTCGCCTAGTGCTAATGTTTGTTTTTGCACTATAAGACGCGCCTTATCATCACCAATACTATCTATATCGGTTACATGTGCGAGCCCTATGGTGCGCCTAATTAACTCAGCACCACAGTAACCAATGGCGTCTTGTAATACCCCTTTTATAAAGTATTCACTGTAGCCTGTAACCTTTAGCGCAACTTCAGTAGTGTGCTCATTTATAAGCGTAAGCCAATGTTGTTCAAATAAGGTATAGCATTCAACAAGGGTGCTTAATAAGTGGGTTTGATAATTACGACGAGTCAAAAAATCTTCAATATGCCCGTATTGTGCGCAGTAATTTAAAAGTAAATTACCAATAAAAGAGCCAATATCGAACCCAGTAGGACCAAAAAAACCAAACTCAGGATCGATCATCTTTGTATTATTACAATCAACAAAAATACTGCCGCTATGCATATCACCATGGAGTAATGTTTGCGGGTTAGATAAAAAATTAGCTTTTAATTTTGCTATTTCTAACTTTAATGCGCTGTTCTTGTGTATTGCATCAACTTCGCTTTGTAGTTGCTTTGGGTAGTTATTGCGTTCGTGCTCAATGTACGGATCGCTAAAAAATAAGTCTTCAGTGATTTGGCAAAGCTCAGGGTTAGTAAATTGGCTAACGAGCGCTTTTTTAGTTTGTGCGGTTAAATAAAAATCTGAATTATAAAAACCAGTATGGCTTAAGTAGGTCGCTACGTGCTGCGCTAATTTAGGAAATTGCTCAGCATTATTTTGTGCAGTTCGCAGTATTTGTAAATTACCTAAATCTTCTAAAATAGTCAGTGCTTGCATTTCACTATAATGTAAAACCCTAGCAGTATAAGTTGGGCAAATAGCGCCATGATTAAGCAAAACTTGTGCTTCTATACGAGCTCTATCAAGCGTTAATGGCCACGACTCACCCACGCAACGCGCATAAGGCAGAGCTTGCTTTAAAATAACACTATTGTTTTGCTCATCAGTAATTCTAAATACTAAATTAAGATTGCCATCACCAAACTCATATGCCGATAAGGCTTGTCCGGGAGCAAAAAAATTACATTGTTTAGATTCAATTAATGTCGATACATAATCGATAGCGCGCTGTGCATTAAAAGCAACATAGTTAGTCATGGTTTAAATCTCAAAAATCAGCTTTTAAGCATTCTATACCTTTAAATGTTTAGATGTCTACAAGTCCAACTTGAGAGTTATTCAAAGTGGTGTAAAATAACGTTACGCATTTTTAATACCTTAAGCATTATGCAAAATTTAATCGCAAGCAGTTTAAAATATGAAAACGGGTCGCTTAGTGTGCTCGACCAATATTTACTACCTCACCAGCAGGTATGGCATCAATGCCATGATGTAGAAACCATGAAAGAGCTGATCATTAGTTTAAAAGTACGTGGAGCTCCACTTATTGGTTTAAGCGCGAGCTTGTTAGTGGCGTATTTAGCTGAGCAAGGGGTAGTTAAAGGTGAGCTTGAAAAAGCAATCAATGAGCTAGAAGCCACTCGCCCAACGGCGGTTAATTTAATGCATTGTATGGCTGCATTGCGTAAAGCTTTAACGCAAAGCGGTTATGTTGCCGGTATTGTTACCACAGCTGAGCGGTTGTTTATTGAAGATATTGAGCTGTGTGAGCGAATGGCAAGCCGTGGCGCCGAACTTATAAATAGTGGCGACAACATATTAACCCATTGTAATACAGGGGCGCTTGCAACCGCTGGTATTGGTACTGCACTAGGTGTTATTTACAAAGCGCAGCAAAAATATGGCAACGTACATGTGTGGGTTGATGAAACACGACCATTATTACAAGGCGGTCGCTTAACTGCCTTTGAGCTTGAGCGCTGGAAAATACCTTACACTCTAATTTGCGATAATATGGCGGCGAGTTTAATGGCTGCAGGTAAGGTGGATAAAATAGTGGTAGGGGCTGATCGTATTGCTGCCAATGGTGATTTTGCCAATAAAGTGGGCACCTATAATTTAGCCGTACTTGCGTATTTCCATAACATTCCATTTTATGTAGTTGCGCCTATTACCACGCTTGATACCAACACCGCGTGTGGTAATGATATAGAAATAGAGCAACGTAATCCTCAAGAAGTGCGCGGAGTTAGCGGTAGCTTTGGTGAGGCTTTATGGGCGCCCACTAATGCTAATGTGTATAACCCTGCATTTGATATAACGCCGGCAAAACTGGTCACAGGGTGGGTGTTAGATACGGGTGTGTATAACCAGCAACAAGTATTAATGGGTAAACTTAAAGAGCTAACTCAATAATATGCGACTGAATTCTGAAAGAAACTCAGAGGTACTATTTAGGTAGTTGGGGTAGGCTTTTTCTATTGATTTCAAGTCGCTCCCTGCAACTAGAAGCACGTTATTGTGAGTTTGTTTTTCTTGTTCAGCGTAATGCGTTAGAGCTTCTTGCTTTTTATTTTCTGCATATAAAAAGACTCGACCCATTTGTGTTTCTGTGTTGTGAACGAGTAAAGCAAAGCCTGTATCTTTCGATTTATTTTTAATTTCGTCAACTTGGAATGCGCGATTAAATGCATCAAGCTTATGAAATGCGGCTAGCTTTTTATTTAGTGCCGAAAGCTCATCAACAAAGGTCTGCGATTGTTGTGAACTTAATTGATTTGAACCATCTTTGACTGCAAGAAACTCACCCATGATAAAAAATAATCGCTTCCAATCTGTGTCGGCTGCTTGGGGATTGGTTTTTAGTGTTTCTTTTTCAATAATATCTACAATTTCAACAGTAGTAGCCCAAAGGTGCTGAAGCCTAGTGCGTAACTGTACTTCAATTTGAAAGCCTTTATAATCGTGAGATTTTAAATTGTTATAACTTTTATAAACACGATGAATACCTCTATAGCCTGTCGCTTTTGGGTTTTCAATATAATCATATGATTTAACGCTATGAACTGCTCTACTCGAATCTAAACTTGCGTTGAGTTGATATAGATGCTCTAGATTATCTAAGATTACTCGGCAGCCACCTATGTCGTGCATTCGCTTCAGATTTATTGCGTTTTCACTTTTACCATCCAACGAGGCTCTTTGTAACTTATCTATAATAGTTGGCAAGCGCTTTAAGCGTCTAACTATAGTCGCCGATTCTAGCAAATGAAGCTTTTTTACATGTTTCCATACGAGGTTTTTAATAATAGTCAGCGGATATAAATGTGCTGCACGATAGTTTTGTACAACCTCTATTGCAAAGTCAAAATCACCTTCATTTTTACGAAAAATACGACCAGCCTTTTCAACTTGCTTACGTGAGTAGGCTAGTTGTTGTTTAGACTTTTGATATTGTTCGTTCACCATTGGAAAGTTACTCTTTATCAGCTGCATTGCTAAAATAATATTACAGAGTTAAGTGATTGAAGTCATCCTGCAAATTGCATAAATACGCTTATAGAAAATATAGTTTAGGCATGCGTGCACTGAGCTTTATTAATCGAGTAAGGGAAATTGCTCTGCAATAGACGAGTCAGTACTTTTTGCTACCCAGCCCTCTGTATTGTTAAATAAGCGAATGGCAGTAAACTCAGGAGCGCTTCCCATATCAAACCAATGCGGGGTAAGTTCAGGCACTGAAATTAAATCGCCTTGTTGGCAAAGTACCTGATAAACCTTATTGTCTAAATGTAGGCAAAATAGCCCTTGGCCTTTTACAAAAAAACGTACTTCGTCTTCACTATGAGTATGTTCAAATAAAAACTTTTTGCGCAGCTCTGATGAGGCAGGATTACCTTTAGCTAGAGATATAACGTCTACTGTTTGATAGCCATTTTCAGTTTTTAACCGATCTATATCGTTTTTGTACGCACTAATAATTTGCTCATGGGTGGTGTGCTCATTAATATCTGCATTTGCTTGCCACTGTTCAAAACGTACGTTTACTTTAGCTAGTTGCTTTGCAATATCATCAGCATTTGATGTGCTTACAAGTGCTTTGTTTGCATTGTTGTCGGCATACACTGTTAATTGGCTCATACTAATTGCTCCAATTTAAATTGGCTAAAGTCATTAATATAAGGATGTGTTTTGGTGTTTGCTTGCCCATCACGAATTAAATGTAATGTTTTTATGCCCGCAGCTTGCGCGGCATCAAGCTCGCCGGCTACATCACTTAAAAAGAGTATTTCTGCTGCTTTAAACGGTAACAGATCAACAATAGTGTTATAGGCTGTTTGCTCTTGTTTTGCGCCAACTTTGGTGTCAAAAAAGTCAGTAAACAAGCTGCGAATGTCGCCATAATCACTGTATTTAAAAAGTAGCTGCTGCGCTTTTACCGACCCTGACGAGTACACATACAAAGTAATATCGTTGTTGTGTTGAGCTTGTAAAAAATCAAATGCATCTGGGTATAAATGACCTTTAAAATCACCGTGTTCATACCCTGTTTGCCAGATTAAGCCTTGTAACTGCTTAAGTGGAGTGATTTTTTTATCTTCATCAATCCAGGTAAGTAAGGTGGTAATGACTTCTTCTATATTGGCGTTTGGCTTTTCGATAAGGGCTTTTACGGCACTAATTTGCTCAGCTACATCTGGCTTATTAGCATTGGCACGTACAAAGGTAGGTAATTGCTTTGCCGCGTAAGGAAACAGCACCTCTTTAACAAACGAGATGCGGGTTATTGTACCTTCGATGTCGGTTAAAATGGCTTTAATCATTTAGTTACTCCCGCTTGAATACCTATTATTTTTAGGCGCTCTAGTTCGCAACTAAATAAAAACTCTAAGGCTTCTAGGTGGCGGCGAACTTCATCAATATTGCGCCCTACAGCATATAAGCCATGACCACGTATAAGTACGCCATGCTCTATTGGTGTATGTAAATGATGGTCACTGACCAGCAGGCTTAATCGGTCAATATCTTGATCGTTATCGAAAATAGGAATGCTCAGCGTTTCTAAATGCGAAGTAAAGCCGCTCAGTGCTTTTTGCATTTCATAGCCTGTTAAATCAAGCTGATGCCTTTGGCTAATTTGCGACAGTACGGTGGCGGCTACAGAGTGAGTATGCAAAACACACTGTGCATCAGGTATAAGCTGATACAAACTTAGGTGTAATTGTGTTTCTGCCGATGGCTTTACAGCTCCTGCTAGGCGCTCGCCTTGGTGATCTAATTGCAAAAAATGCTCTTGCGTCAGTGAGCCTTTATCGTGCCCACTTGCTGTAACAACAAAGCCAGTGCTAGTACGAGCTGAAAAGTTTCCACCTGTTGCGGGTACCCAGCCTTTTTGGCTAACCCATTTTCCGGCTTCAATAAGTTGTGAAATAGCGGTATTGTTTTGCATACATTCCTCACTAATGAGCGTAAAGTTAATTGTTTTTAGACGGCTATACTTCTGTTTTAAGCAATGATAGCATCGCTTTAAGCGCAAAACCATCATTAAGGGCATCACGTGTTTGAAAGTAAATTACCAAATTTAGGCGTTAGTATATTTAGCCAAATGAGCGGGTTGGCTAATGAGTTTTCGGCAATTAATCTCTCTCAAGGCTTTCCTGAGTTTGATGCTCCTGATCTTTTAAAAACGCAGTTAAATTATTATGTGCAGCAGGGCGTTAATCAATATTCACCTTCAAGTGGTGTACCACGATTACAGCAACAAATTGCTGATTTAGCAAAGCGCAAATATGCAGCTGATATCAACGCAGCTGATCAAGTTACTGTTACCTCAGGTGCAACAGAGGCATTGTTTGTGGCTATTCAAACAATTGTGCGCCCAAGTGATGAAGTGATTGTATTTGACCCTGCATATGACTCTTACCAACCGGCAATTGAACTCGCTGGTGGAAAGTCAGTACACATTGCTTTAAGTGCGCCAAATTACACTATTGATTGGCAAGTAGTAAGCCAAGCAATTACTAAAAATACCCGTGCAATTATTATTAATACGCCTCATAACCCAAGCGGTAAAATATTACAGCCACAAGATATAAAAGCGCTTAAAGAGTTAGTTGGTACTCACAATTTGTATGTAATAAGCGATGAGGTATATGAGCACATTACGTTTGATGAACAACCGCATTTAAGCGTATTACGCGATGATGAATTATTTGCCAAAAGCTTTGTTGTATCGAGTTTTGGTAAAACGTTTCACAGCACGGGCTGGAAAATGGGTTACTGTATTGCACCTGCAGATTTAGCTGTCGAATTTAGAAAAATTCATCAGTACGTTACGTTTTCAAGTTTTACCCCCGCACAGCATGCGCTTGCCGATATGCTCGAGCAGCAAGGCGAGCATATAGATGAGCTAAGTGGGTTTTATCAGCAAAAACGAGACTTATTAGCGAGTCATTTAAGTAACAGCCGTTTTAAAATTTTACCTAGCCAGGGCACTTACTTTTTATTGTTAGATTACAGCGATGTATCGGATTTAAACGATGTTGATTTTTGCCACTGGTTAGTTGAGCAAGCCGGTGTTGCGGCTATTCCGTTAAGTGTTTTTTATCAAAATCCACCAACCGACAAAGTCATTCGTTTATGCTTTGCTAAAAACGACAACACTCTCATAGAGGCTGCGCAAATATTATGTCAACTTTAACCATTACAGCATTGCAAAGCTCGCTTTATTGGCTTGATAAAGATGCTAATTTAGCCATGTTTAATAAGCAGCTTGAGTCAATTACGCATCAGCCCGATCTTATTTTATTGCCCGAAACATTCTCGACTGGCTTTGCTATTAATTTAGATTGTGCAGAGCCCGAAAACGGTAAAGTACTGACGTGGTTAAAGGCGCAGGCTCATAAACATAATGCGTTTATTGCGGGTTCGGTACTTGTTGCACAAGGCGATAAAAAAGCAAATCGGTTTTATTGGGTAAAACCCGATGGAGAGGTGAGTTATTACGATAAGCGCCATTTATTTCGCTTAGGCAGTGAGGGCGACTACGTTGTAGCAGGGCAAGCACGCAAAGTTTTTGAAATCAATGGTTTTAAACTATTACCGCAGGTATGTTACGACCTGCGCTTTCCGGTATTTCAACGTAATAATAACGACTACGATGTAATGATAAACGTAGCAAACTGGCCTGCTGTGCGCCGCCATATTTGGGATACGTTACTTATGGCGCGTGCAATGGAAAACCTGTGTTACGTAGTAGGCGTTAATCGTGTGGGTGACGACGGTAATGGTGTGGCGCACAATGGCGGTACCGCAGTATACGACTTCAAAGGCGATGCGTTAACTAAAGCGCAAGATGACGCAGAGCAACTAGTTACTATCACACTTGAAAAAGCACCACTGGATGAGTTTAAAGCAGCGTTTCCTGCCTATTTAGATGCAGACCCTTTTACATTAATATAGACACGTTAATTTAGCGCAGAGCCAATAAAGTGTTAAAATAGTCGCAGATATTTTTGTTGGCGGCTAATATACATTATGAACACTTTAATCACTCCTGTAATTTTAGCTGGTGGCATAGGCTCTCGCTTGTGGCCGCTTTCTCGCCAAGCAATGCCTAAACAATTTTTACCACTACTAAATGAAAACACGTCATTACTGCAAAGTACATTGGCGCGTGTTTCTAATGAGTTGTTTGATAATGCTATTTTAGTGTGTAATGAGCAGCACCGATTTATTGCCGCCGAGCAAGCTGCAAGCTCAATTCCTACTGCATTATTACTCGAACCCAAAGGTAAAAATACCGCTCCTGCCATCGCATTAGCCGCCCACTATGCACTGCAAAATGGGATTACCGGTCCGCTATTAGTGATGCCTGCCGATCATCATATTAAAAACTTTGATGTATTAACAGCTAAGCTCCCTGAAGCTGTAAAACTTGCTGCGCAAGGAAAGCTAGTTACATTTTCTATTACGCCTACAGAACCGCATACTGGTTATGGCTATATAAAACAAGGCGCGGCTATTGCTGGAACGGGTTGTTACGATGTTGCTCAATTTAAAGAAAAGCCTGACTTAGATACAGCGAACCGTTATTTAGCTCAAGGTGGTTATAGCTGGAATATCGGCATGTTTTTATTTACCCCAGCGACCTATTTAAAAGAGCTCGAGCGGTTTGCGCCAAAAATAGCAACGAGTGTCGCTGCAGCAACACAATTTACTAAAGATTTAGGGTTTACCCGCCCAAGCAGTAGTGCGCTTGAGCACTGCCCAAGCGATTCAATTGATTACGCTATTTTAGAGCGCAGTAATAACGTAGTTGTTATGCCTGTTGATTTAAAATGGAGTGATGTAGGTAGTTTTTCATCCCTTGATGCGCTTACAAAAAAAGATGAAAACGGTAATAGCTTAAATGCTAATTATATGGCTCAAAAAAGCACTAATAACTTAGTTATTAACGAGACTGAACACACTATTGCCACGCTTGGAGTAAGCAATTTAGCAATTATTCATACTCATGATGCCACGTTAATTGCAAACCAAAATGAGCTAGATTCTTTGCCTTTGTTGCTTAAGCAAATTGCTACAACACAGGCCGATAAACTTAACCATCATCAAGTGGTTTTTCGCCCATGGGGGAATTACCGTACTTTGGTTGAAGGCACTGGCTTTAAAGTTAAAAAAATTACTGTTAATAGCGGTGCTAAGCTTTCGACGCAGCGCCATCAGCATCGTGCTGAACATTGGGTTGTGGTTTCGGGTATTGCAGATGTGTGTATTAATGAGCAAGCGCATACGCTAACGCACGACCAATCGTGTTATATCGCCGCAAAACAAATTCATAGCTTGGCTAATAATCAAAAAGAGCCGTTAATTGTCATTGAAGTGCAAACCGGTGCTGTACTTGATGAAAGCGATATAGAGCGATTTGATGATAAATATGGAAGAGGCTAATAATTAGCTATTTTTAAAGCTAATTCACTATTACTCTAACTGCCCACGCACAAACTTTAAATATTGCTCTAAGCTGCGTTGCCACAGTTCTAACGCTTCATCAAGCATATCGTTGTGTGGCTTTTTATCGAGTAAACGACGTTCTATTTTTTTCAGCTCAATACCATAGCGATTAAAACCAAGTTGCAGAGCGGTACTTGCTTGGCGATGTAAAAGCTTAATGCATTGCTCTGGTTGTTGATCAATAAGCTTTTGACAGCGAATTAGCTTGTTACGCGCCGAAAGCACAAACTCATTATAAATCGACGATACTTCATCTTCACTAAACGAGCTGGTGAGTGTTTCGGCCGCTGTTTTGTCATACAACGTATCAATAAGCTCTACTGCAATACTCGCAGTTTGATTAGATTGAGAGTCGCTAAGTGCTTGGCGAAGCTTTTCGTGCTTAATAGGCTTGCCTACAATGTCTTTTATTCCTAATTCTAAATACTCTTTTACTTCGTCTGGGCTAAGGCTTGCAGTAAATGCGAGTACTGGAGTTCGTTGATTTTTATGATCAATGCGTTTTAGACGTTTAAGTACTTCTTGGCCTGTTAAATCAGGTAGATTCATATCAAGCAAAACAACATCGAAGTGGTGAGCTTGCATGAGCTCTATGGCGCTTTTCCCATCTTTTGCGAGCTTAATTTTGTGTTCATCGTCGGCCATAAATTCTATAGCAATTTTTTGATTTAAATCTAAATCTTCAACCAGTAGTACATTAAGACCTGTTAAGTAATCTTTAGTTTGATGGCGCTGCTCTACAAGGCTTAATTCACCTAAAGTAAAAGTAACGGTAAAGCTAAATACACTACCAGTACCAAGCTGGCTGGCTATTTCGAGTCGGCTACTGAGCTTTTCAAGCAGGCGACTGGTAATAGCTAAACCAAGGCCGGTTCCGCCTTTCTCTTTTCCTGCACTACTTTGTACATAAGGTTCTGTTAAGTAGGCTATCTCATCATTTTCTATACCTGGCCCTGAATCTTTGACACTAATTTTTATAGTGTGCTCAAGTTGTTTTTCTAATACTAAATCAACCTGAATTTTAACGGTTCCGTGGTCTGTAAACTTAATGGCATTACCCACTAAATTAATAATTATTTGCCTAAGTTTTTGCTGGTCGCAGTAATAACAGGCTTGCTCAGGAATATTACATATTAGTTCAAACTTGAGTTGCTTTTGCTCGGCGAGAGGGCTTAGTAATAAACATAAATTATTAAGCCATGTTTTAAACTCTACATCTTCTTCGTAAAGCGCTTCGTCACTTTGATCTAGGCTCGCGTAATCAAGGACCTTATCTACCAATAAGTTAAGTGATTCGGCAGAATTTATAATCGCTTCGCAATAGGCTTTATTGCGGGTATCACTTGTTTGGTTCATAACAAGTTGGGCGCTGCCTAAAATACCGTTTAGCGGCGTGCGAATTTCGTGGCTTATAGTTGATAAAAAGAGCCCGCGTATTTCTAAATCTTTTTGTGCTTTATCGGCTAATTTATTGAGGTGCTGCTCTCTGCGCTCATTACATAATAACGCCATACCTGCAGCATAAAACATGGGTGCAATCACGCCATTTAAAAATAGCAAAGAGCTAAACCAGCCGTTTACTAAAAGATTTTTTTGTTCAATGTTATCCATAAATAACGAGCGGCCAATAAAGCTTAAAGCAACAAGCGTTAAAATGGTTATGTATACAATACTGCCATTAGGATAGGGTTTGCGTGCACACTTAATAAATATAAACAGTAAAAAACCGGCTTCTGCTATGTGTTGTATATCGGATGCAATCACTCTTTCGTGTAAAGATGGGTCAAAAAAGGTGTAATAGCCAAGCATTACAGTGCAAAAAGCGGTCACTGAGCAGAGTAATTTAAAACCAATACCGCGATAATTTAAAAATTGACTAAGTGAAAGGCAGTGCACTATTGATGCGGCAAACATCATGCTACTGGCAGCGCTAATAATTACTAAATTATGTGTATCACCAACAAGAGTAAAGCCAATAACAGAGCCTAATAGCAATATGGGATAAAAAATGTATAGCAGCGTGCCCGATATTTGTTTGTTTGTTCGCCATGTCAAAAAGTTAAGTAAGGTCATTACGACCATGATGGCGATGCTGGCAAAATAAAGAGTGAAGGAGTCGAGCATTAATATTCCAGCAAAGTAGCTATTAAACTAAGATTATCAAAAGTATACACTTATACCAATTATCAAAACAGATCACTTAGGCAAGCAAATTGGTATTAAATAAGTGTGTAACACATACAAAAACAGACACCTAAGTGTCTGCTTTTAAATTTAAACTAAATATTTGATTAACGAATTTCATCAGGGATATTTTGTTGTGCCCACGATAGAAGTTCAATACGGTTACGACATTTGGTTTTTCTAAATGCGCTGTATAAATGTGTTTTAACAGTATGTGGACTAATACTTAAATCTTCTGCGATCTCTTTATTTTTGGAACCTTTACTCATTAGTGAGATTATTGCTTTTTCTCGCTTAGTAAGTTTAACAGGCTCAATATCACCTTCGGTTAGTTTATGCAGCGCATCTTTATTAAATTGCAGCATACGATTTAATGCATTACACATAATATCGCGACGGTACCAAAGTTGATCTTCAAGTAGTAAGCGAATACCTTTCATTAATACATCGGCGTTATCTGTTGTGTAAAATACGCCACGAATACCGCTTAACAATGCACGATTAGCAAGCTCAGGGTTTTCGTCTAAATTAAATAATATGATATCGCATTTAATACGTAGGTTTACTAGTTGTTCTTTTAGTTTTCCCCATGCATCCTTGCTTGATGTTTCAATAAACAAAAGTCGAGTCCCTTCAGGTATGTCTAAAATATTAGTACCTGTGGTTACGTCAAGGCCTTGCGTTTTTAACAAAGGTTCTAAAACGTTAATACCAATAGTGTTAATTGGCTCTTGATCTAATAACAAAAAGGCTGAACTGCTCATGTTTTTTATACTCTTTTATAAAGCTGACTGACTAAGTTTACCACGACTTCCACACCTTTTGTATTAGAAAATCGCTGATGTACTCAATAACAAATACGATATTACGATTATTTAAACACAAAATGTTGCAAATAAGTAACTATTTATTCTTTATAACTATGAAAAATCATAACATTTGTAACTAATTAATTGAGTGGAACAATTTAATAAAAACTTTTAATTATTTTACTTTTTTTACATTTTGATAAGGTGGCCAGCCCATTTCTTTACCGCCAAGCATGTGTAAATGTATGTGATAAACAGTTTGCCCACCATGTTCGTTACAGTTCATAACTACGCGGTATCCGTCCTCAGCAAAATTATGTTGCTTAGCTAATTTAGCTGCAACTACGTATAAGTTGCCTACTAAATGTGAGTTTTCAGGATTTATATCATTTATAGTAGCAATTGCTTTTTTTGGGATAATTAACACATGAAATGGCGCTTGTGGGTTTATATCTTTAAATGCGAGAGTGTTTTCATCTTCGTAAATAATATCTGCCGGGATTTCACGATTAATGATTTTGGTAAAAATAGTTTCTTGGCTCATAGTGTGTTCCTAATTAAGTGTTGTGAATTTTAAGCTCACTAATGACAAACTTTCAAAGCAGTGTCAAACTGAAATCAAATAAAGGAGTTAATATGCTTAAACCAATTTTAATAAGTAGTGCAGTTGCATTACTACTTAGTTTTTCGGCTAATGCTGAGAATATTCACTTTCCAGAAGAATTTGTACCACTGCAAGTGGGCGATAAAATGCTAGAAAGCTCTTTGTTTAGTCGTATTGATGATGTAGAGCTTGCTCCCGGAACTTATCAGCTTAGGCTAAAGTACACCGATTTATATGAAGATGATTATGACACGCACGAAGTTGTGGAGTCGGAACCATTTTGGGTAAGTGTAACTGTTGAAGCAGGTAAAGATTATACCTTAGTGTTTAATCGTGCTGAAAATGCAGTATCTGCAAAAGTATTTGCAGAAGCACCACAAGTTAGTTTAAAAGCAAAAAGTAGCGCTGTTGCTAAGCCTTTAAGTGTTATTTCTAACACGCAACTAGCAAGCAATAAACCGGTAATGCAAAATACATTGCCTGCAGGACCTTCACGTCCTAGTCAGCCGATAAAGCCGATAGCACCAATTACAGGTAAAGGAATGCCAAGTGCGCCGCAAATGCTTGATTTTTGGTGGCAACAAGCCACAACTGCAGAGCGTAAAGCTTTTTTAGAAAAAGTAACAAAGTAAAATAACAGAAAAACAAAAGGGCCAAATTTGGCCCTTTTTAGTTTCTAGTTAACGCTATTTATTCAAATAATGCGTCAATAGTACCTTGCGCAAGAGGGTGATACCCAGGGCGTGCTTTTAAGTACACGCTTTGTGCCCAGTCTTTTTTACCGTTAGTGATAAGTGATTTATATAACGGCACAATTAACTTACGACGGCCAATACCTGATAAGTGCTTATTAAGCGCAGGATAAATTGGTTGATAACCATTACCTACTGCTAGCATAAACCAAGCAAACGCACGTTCAGCGTTAGTTGATTGCGTTAGGTTAAATTCACTATCAAGCTCGCTCATTTTCTCTATGCTTAAATCGCGTGGTAAGTTATTTAAAAAGTGTAGCCACTCATGTACAGACCAATCAGCCGTTGGTAGTTGAGCTGCTGTTGTGTCGCCTTTCAACCATGCTGCTGTTGCAGTATCTACTTTATCAAATGCATCAGAAGTAGGGTTTGGTGCATCACTTGGTAAGCCAGGTTCAAAAATCCACTCGTTTACTTTATCCATGCTTACAACACCAGGATACTTTTCAATTAAGTTAGCTTTTAAGTAAGTAACAAATTGTGCAGTAGTCAGTGATTTAAACGAAAACTCTTTAAAGTACGCTTTCACAAATGGGTCAAATTTATCGCGACCGTATTTGTTTTCTAAGTAAATTAAGAATAGTTGACCTTTAGTGTAAGGCACTGAGCTAAATGCATCGTCTGGATCGCGTCCGTTAAGTTTTAAATTAAGGCGAGTGTCTGGCGCGTCAATTGTTTTAAGTTGCGCACGTAGTGATGCAGAATCAAGTGCTTGTTCCATAACCGCACGGTCACGGCCAAATACTTCTTCCATAATGCGGTTTTCAACGTACGAGGTAAAACCTTCGTTTAACCATAAATCTTCCCACGTTGCGTTAGTTACTAAGTTACCTGACCAAGAATGAGCAAGCTCATGGGCAATAAGGTTAACTAAGCTTTTATCACCGGCAACAACCGTTGGAGTTATAAATGATAAGCGTGGGTTTTCCATGCCACCAAACGGAAAACTTGGCGGTAGCATTAATAAGTCGTAGCGACCCCATGCATATTCGCCGTACATGGCGTTTGTTTTGTCGATCATGGCTTGGGTGTCGTCAAATTCAGCAACTGAGGCATCTAAAATTGTCGGCTCAGCAAATATGCCCGTTTGGTGCGACATTGCTTTAAATTCTAAGTTACCTGCGCCAATAGCAATTAGGTAAGGTGAAATTGCTTGCGGCATATCAAAAATGTAGTCGCCATCTTTATAAAGCGCATCTTTGTTATCGGCACTCATTACAGCGCGTATATCTTTTGGTGTATGAATTCGTGCAGAGTAAGTTACACGCATTGCAGGTGTATCTTGCACTGGGATCCAACTACGTGCATGAATTGCTTGCGATTGGCTGTACATAAATGGATGCGTTTTACTTGCCGTTTGCTCTGGTGTTAACCATTGCAGGCCTGATGCCTCTGGGCGGCTGTTATAGTAAATACGCACTACTTCAGCTTGGTTTTTAAACTTAATAGTAAGCTTTGAACCTTTAACGTCATCACGCTTAGCTAAATCAAAAGTTGCTTTTTTCCAGTTACCGCTTTGATCTTTGTACATTACTTTATCAATGTCTAAGTCGCGGGTATCAAGTACAAGCGTTCTGCTTTTGCTGTTGTTCCACTGAAGAGTATGCTCAACAAAACCTTCTAACTGCTTGTCGGCAAAGTCGACATCTAAATCAAGGTTTAAGTGAGTAGTAACAACATCATCAAGGTTAGCATACGAGTTTTGGTCAATCGCATTAGCCATTGCTTGCGAACACATACCCGCCATAGCGAGGCTTAAAAAAAGAGGTTTAATTTTCATCATTACTCTGAACACAAATAAAAAAGTGATGGTTTTATATCACGATTGGCACGGTGGGTTGAGTGATTTTTACAATCTAGTGCCACATTTGCGACGATGAGGTAAACTATTGCGATTAGTTACCGGTATTTTTAGAGAGCTTTGTGGCGCATTCATTACACTCCTTACATACATTCGCATTAAACAGCCAATGCCAAAATTTTGTTGAAATTACTCAGCTTGAGCAACTTAAAACGCAAAGTTTTAGTGCACCGTTTTGTTTGCTAGGCGAGGGCAGTAATACCGTATTTTTAAATGACTACATGGGTACGGTTATAAAAATAGCCTTAAAAGGTATTAAAATCACCGAGCGTGAGAGCGACACACTAATAAGTATTGCTGCAGGCGAAAACTGGCATCAACTAGTCAGTTATTTATTAGAGAAAAATATACCCGGGCTTGAAAATCTAGCTCTTATACCGGGTACGGTTGGCGCATCGCCGGTGCAAAATATTGGTGCTTATGGCGTTGAGATAGCTAAATTTATAGAGTCGGTAGAATACTTTGATATAACCACTAAAACTATGCACTCGCTAAATAATACGCAATGTGAATTTGCCTACAGAGACTCAATATTTAAACATGACCTTAAAAATAAAGCGGTGATCACGCAAGTGCATTTAGCGCTTCCAAAAAAGTGGCAACCAGTTTTAAGTTATGGCCCTTTGCAGCAGCTAGATGTTATTACACCGCAAGCAGTGTTTGAGCAGGTTATAAAAACGCGTAATAGTAAATTACCAAACCCATATACATTGCCAAATGCGGGCAGTTTTTTTAAAAACCCAATAATAACTAACCCCCAGTTAGCTGAGCTATTAAAACAATTTGCAGATTTACCCCATTACGAATATGGGGACAGCCATCACAAGGTAGCGGCTGGTTGGTTAATCGATCGAAGTGGTTTAAAAGGATACCGCGAGGCAGGTGTAGAAGTGCATGAACAACAAGCGCTAGTGCTTGTTAATCACGGAAATAGTGAAGGTAGTGACCTAATAAAAATGATTAAACATATTCAGCAAGTTGTTTATACGCGCTACAACATTATGCTTGAGCACGAAGTACGTTTAATTAATCAAACTAGCGAATGTCATATTAGTGTGGAGCCAATATAATGAAAGCACCTGATGGAAACAAACTCGCTATTTTAAATGCACTCAACCAAGGTGGCTTTGTATCTGGGCAAGCTTTAGGTGAAGAGCTTGGAATTAGTCGAGCTGCGGTTAGTAAACATATTAAAACGTTACAAGAAATGGGCTTGGATATTTTTAAAGTAACCGGCAAAGGCTATTGCTTAAATAACCAAGTGGGCCTTTTAAATAAAACGCAAATTGATCAGCACTACAAAGCGCTAGGTGCTAATACTGCCGATGTAGAAGTGCACCCTATTATTGATTCGACCAACAGCGAGCTTATGCGCCGTATACAGGCTAAAACAGCGGTTGAGTCTGGCACTGTTATTGTTGCTGAAATGCAGCAAGCAGGGCGCGGCCGACGCGGCCGTGTTTGGCAATCCCCATTTGGCGCTAATTTGTATTACAGTTACTTTTGGCGTTTAGATGACGGGCTTCAAGCTGCAATGGGTGTATCAATTGCGGTAGGCCTTGCTGTTTATGATGCAATTAAAGCGTTATACCAAATTGACGTAGAGCTTAAATGGCCTAACGATATTTATATAAATAAACAAAAACTTGCAGGTGTATTGGTTGAACTCGACGGACAGCCGCAAGGACCTTGTCAGTTAGTGATTGGTATAGGTATTAATTTACAAATGCCTGAGAGTTTTAGCCAACATATAGACCAAGCGTGGACCGACTTAAATCAACATACTCAAAAGCTTGATAAAAACCAGCTGGTGGCGTCACTTACTTATCATTTAGAGCAGCGTTTAGTGCAGTATAGTCAAACTGGTTTGCAAAATATGTATGAGCAATGGAATTCACTCAATGCGTTTGCTGGCGATTACGTTGAGCTAAATACTGGGCACAGAAGCTGGCGTGGAATATGTGAAGGCATTGACCCACAAGGTGGAATACGAATTCGCCAAGACGGTGAAGTAAAAAGTTATTACGGCGGGGAAGTCTCTCTTCGAAAGGCGCAAGTATGAGATTACTGATCGATGTAGGAAATACATCACTAAAAGCTGTGCTGTGGCATAACGAGCAAGCACAACCAGCAGATATAAATAACCTACCTTGGGTGCAAATAACCGAAGTGATTTATGCATGCGTAGGGCGCAGTGATTTACTGAGCGATATTTTCGCGCAAGCGGCTAGCAATAATATCATTTGCTTTGAAGCTAAGGTAACCAAAACGCTTGGAGGATTAATCTGCGCATACGAGCATGTGGGTAACTTAGGTATAGATAGGTGGTTGGCGCTTATTGCAGGCTTTAAGTTATACCCACATAAAGCATGTATTGTTGTTGATGCAGGCACCGCCACCACAATTGATGTGCTCAATAGTGAAGGGCTACATTTAGGTGGCTGGATTTTACCCGGGCTTGATTTAATGACCTCGTCGCTTACGCAAAACACCCAACGTGTTTTTGATGACGGTAAAACACCATTTACTAATGAATTGGGTAAAAACACGCCAAATGGTTTAAAAAATGGTGCATTAGTGGCAACCATCGGGGCAATTGAGCAAGCTAAGCTGCATTTAACGGCTCAAAAAACAGAACAAGCAACACAAATTATTTTTGCTGGTGGCTATGGCTCACTATTACAGCAGCAATTTGCAGGAAGTATTTTTGATTCATTGCTTGTAATGAAGGGACTAAATTATTGGCGCGAACTAAGCAAAATAGTATAAAAAAGTGAAAAAAACGTGTTTTCGCGTGAATATTGAGCATTTAAACTAAAAATTTACACTTTTTTTAATTTTATTGTTGCATCCCAATAAACCTTACTCTAATATCTCGCCCCGTACTAAAGCAGTGCCGACTTAGCTCAGCTGGTAGAGCAACTGACTTGTAATCAGTAGGTCAACCGTTCGACTCGGTTAGTCGGCACCACTTTCCTTTTACCGGAAGTGAATTAGTAGAGAATTATCGTGGAGGGGTTCCCGAGCGGCCAAAGGGATCAGACTGTAAATCTGACGGCTCAGCCTTCGCTGGTTCGAATCCAGCTCCCTCCACCACTTT
>NZ_JADYXO010000037.1:0-18151 GCF_015864295.1 Pseudoalteromonas sp. NZS127_1
TTGTTCTATATTCACAAAAAAATCCGTAGTTAGTTTCCTAACTACGGATTTTGCATGATCGTTTGGATCGGTCAACCGGTCATTTTCTTAACTGATCGGCATTAGGCATTTAGCCCCTTTTTTAATGCCTGAAAAACACTCCTCATTAAAGTTACGCTTGTAAACTAAATTAACAAACAATCCCTTATTGCTAATAAAACTTTAATTAATAAGGCATAATGCTGCTATTGTTTTAGAATAATCACTAATAATACAAGCTGCTCTTGCGCGTATTGACTCACACTTGGGATCAACCATGACCATAAACATGCGTTTAACGACCGGCTTTGGCGTAATTTTATCAATGATGCTTATTTTAACCATTATTGGCATTTCGCGCGTTAGCCTCATTAATAATAACATTACCCACATGACCGACGTAAATTCGGTAAAGCAACGTTACGCAATTAACTTTAGAGGCAGCGTACACGACAGAGCAATAGCCGTGCGCGATGTAGTGCTAATTACCGATCAAAGCAGTTTAAGCTCCGTGTTAAAGAGCATAAAAGAGCTAAACGCATTTTACCAAACGTCAAGCCGGTCTATGGCCGAGCTAATGGGTAATATGAATAATGAAGAGCGCGCTCTAATTAATAAAATAAATCAAATAGAGCAGCGCACTCAGCCTTTTATTCAAGGTGTTATAAACGCTAAAAATGCAGGAAACCTAAACGAAGCTGAACGTATTTTATTAACCGATGCGCGCCCTGCATTTACCCAGTGGCTAAATGTTATAAACCAATTTATAAACCTGCAAGAGCAAGCAAATCAAACCACCACTATTGATACTCTCGATATTGCCAGCTCGTTTAAAATTTGGATGATTTCGCTCACCGCACTTGCCTTTTTAATAGGCATAAGCGTTGCGTATGTTATTAGCCAACTGATCAGAAATTCAGTAGGTGGCGAACCACAAGAGGCCGCCGAAGTAATTGCCCTTATTGCACAAGGCGACTTAAGAGGTGATGTGCAGTCGTGTTGCCCAAATAGCATGATGGCTTCTGTAGGGGTGATGCAATCTAAATTAAAAACCATTGTAGATAGCATTATTAACTCATCTGAAGAGCTTTCTACGCACTCTGCAAGCGTAGCATCTGGCTCGCAGCAAGCACTTAGTGCCGCTGACGCACAAGTAACTTATACAAACTCGGCAGTAAGCAGCCTAGAAGAAATGAGCCGTAGTATTCATGCTGTAGCCGATTCAGTTAGGCAAACAGAAGATAACTCAAAAATAACCGCGCAGTTGTCACAGCAAGGTAGTATTGCAGTGCAAAAAGTTGCCGCCGAAATTGAGCAAATCTCAGTAACCGTAAAAGCCACAGTTACCCAAGTAAACGTGCTGCAAGAACATGTAAAACACATTGGCGATATTTTAAGTGTGATCCGCAGTATTTCTGATCAAACAAACTTGCTTGCACTAAATGCAGCAATAGAAGCTGCAAGAGCAGGCGAAACAGGCCGAGGGTTTGCTGTTGTTGCTGACGAGGTAAGACAACTTGCCCAGCGTACTGGTGATGCAACAGGCGATATTGAAAAGATGATTTTGCAAGTACAAGAAAACACGCAAGCGTCGGTAACAGCTATGGAAACCACAGTACCACAAGTAGAAAATGGCTTAACGCTTACTCACGAAGCAAACGAGCTACTGCATCAAATACAGCAACAAGCTAATGACTCATTAAGTAACGTGCTTGAAATTGTTGAATCAACATCAAACCAAGTAGCCACCGTGGCGCAAATTAGTACTGGCGTAGAAGAAATTGCCAGTATGTCCAAAGAAACCAGCATGTCGCTTAACAGTAACGCACAAGAAGCCGTTGCATTAGCTGACCTTTCAAACACGCTTAAAAAGTATATTAGCTACTTTAAAGTTTAATTTTTATAGTAAGCAATAAACAAAGGGGCTTTTAAGCCCCTTTGTTGTTTATGTACATTAATAATAGCGGACTATATACCCGCTAAATCGCGCTCGGTAATACACTCACCCGAGGCCATTTCAAACTCGCGACATACTAATGGGCGGTTTTCGTAAATAGAGCACATAAGCGTATTGCGGTCGAGTGCTTGGCACCAACCGTCGTCAGCGCGTTTCATTACTTCACTGCCCCATTTATCGTATTCTATATAGTTAAAAGGCACGCCAGTGTCGGTTACTATGCGCACTTCTAATTGGCAACAACAGGCTTGGCAGTTAGCACACGTAACGGGCTCTGGGGTAGTAGAAATATTTTCAACGGGAATAACAATATGAGGCATAGTGGCTTACTTTTTTGAATAAGCCACTAGGATACAGTAACTAATTTAACGCGCTAGTAGTTTTGCTTTAATATCGCTGTAACGCATTTGCTCACACAGTGCAAAACCACTCAGCTGGCGTACTTTATTACGCGCAAATAACGGCACACTCATCCCTGCTAAAAAGCGGCATTGGGTTTCAATACCCACATTATGATTACCTTTGCCTGCCATATGCGCTAAAAACTCATCTACCTTTTGATAAATAAGTTGCTCGTCAATATATGCAGGCTCTATAGAATACTCAAGCTTAACTGCATGACCTCTACACACACTACAATGCCCACATTGCTCAGGTGCATTTTGATCGTCAAAATAGCGCGCTAAGTTATAGCTTAAGCAACTTTGTAGCTCAAAAAAGCGTACCAGTGCAGCAATACGTTTAATTTCGGCCTGTTCTTTGTCGGTAAAGTAGTCGTGAAGTTGCTGGGCAAGTTCCGGGTTATTTATAACCTCTCCATGCACTTTGTATACTTGGGTAATACGTTTGGTTTCGAGCGTTATTAGGTTTTTTTCGGCTAGGTAGTCAAGAGCAGCCACTACGCGTTTTCGATCAACCTGCGCAGCTTGTGTAAGGGAGTCAAAATTTAGCGTGCCCCATATTTTTTTAAAATCGGTATGGCTAAATATTTGTGTTAAAAATGCTTGGCGTTGCTCGTCAAAATGACCAAGTAGCTCGTTTTTATCAACCAAAAATTTATATTTAAAATCGGCGTAGTATGCATATTGCGGCGTTATAGCGCCTTGCATTTCTAGCTGTACGAGTAAGGTTTTAAGGGCTAGTTGCCTAATATTACTTTCGCTTGAAAGGCTGTATTCTTGCATTTCCCATTGCTGGTGGCTTTGGCGAATATCGTTAATTACGTATTCAATACCGCTAAGCTCTGGGGTGTCGCCGTATACAAAATTTTCGACTGTATTTAGGCCGTCTAGGTTAGCAAGCGTGTAACAGTTTGATGGATTGCCATCGCGCCCTGCTCGGCCAATTTCTTGGCTATAATTTTCAATCGATTTAGGTAAATCGTAATGTATAACAAAGCGAATATCCGATTTATCAACGCCCATACCAAAGGCAATGGTTGCCACCACTACGTTAATTTTACCGCCCATAAAGTCATCTTGAATTTGCCAGCGTAGCGTATCTTCAAGTCCTGCGTGGTAAGCAACAGCATGAATACCTTGCGCACTGAGCGTGTTTGCTACTTGCTCGGCACTTTGCTGCAGCGTTACATACACAATACCCGGGCCACTTTGCGCACGCACAATGTTGGCAAGTTCGGTGTTTTTATCGGCGGTTTTAACACTCAGCACGCTTAAATCTAAATTAGCGCGGTAAAAGCCCGTTTGCACAATGCACTCAGGCGCAATAGCAAAGCGCTCAGCCATATCGCGTTTAACTTTTTTAGTGGCCGTTGCCGTAAGTAACAACACTAAAGGAATATTAAGCTCTTCGCGGTAACGCGGCAGTTTAAGGTAGTCAGGTCTAAAGTTATGGCCCCATTCTGATATACAGTGCGCTTCGTCTACCACTAACATCGAAAGCGCCACTTGGCTTATAAACTCTCTAAAACGCTCGTTTTTAAAGCGCTCAACCGACACCATTAATACTTTAATTTTACCGTTTCGCACATCATTCATTACGGTGCTGCTTTGCATTTGATCTTGGCTCGAATCAAGGCTGGCAGCATAAATACCTTTGCTATTTAAAAAGCTAATTTGATCTTTCATCAATGCAAGTAAAGGCGAAACCACTAAGGTTAAATTTGGTAAATGCAACGCAGTTAATTGATAGCACAACGATTTACCCGAGCCGGTCGGAAATATAGCCAACGACGATTGACCATTTAAAAGCTGCTCTATAGTTTGTTGTTGCCCTGTTCTAAACTGGCTAAAACCAAAGTGCTGCTCAAGTGATTGAATTAGTGGCGTGGTCATAAATGTCCTTTTGATGGCTAAACAATAGTCATGCTTATAAAAATGCGGTGTAGATAAAATATTTGCAACTCGGTGTGTATGAAATATTTGCAACTCAGTATACAACAAATAACATTATTTATTGCTGACATCGGTTTTATTTAGGCGCAAACTAGGCACCCATAAAATGAGTAGTAACTACTTGTTGCCAAAATAATTTATTGATACCCAAGTCACCTTAAAAAACTAATAAAAAATACAGATCACTTGGGTATATTATTTTTAAGGGCAACGTTATGAGTATTACAATACCTAAAATCGTCGTTATTGGCGGTGGTGCTGGCGGATTAGAACTTGCAACCCAACTGGGGCATAAGCTAGGGAAAAAAAAACAAGCAGATATACTGTTAATAGACAAAAACCGTACCCACATATGGAAGCCGTTACTGCACGAAGTAGCGACAGGCTCTATTGACCCTGATTTAGATGGCGTTGTGTATTCAGCCCATGCCGCAAAACATCATTATCGTTTTCAACTTGGTACTTTTTGCAATATAGACCAAAGCAATAAAACAATTACCCTCTCCCCATTAAACGACGAGTTAGGCCACACTATTTTACCTGGTCGTACAGTTCGTTATGATCACCTTGTTATTGCCATCGGCAGCGTAAGTAACGACTTTAATACCCCTGGTATAAAAGAGCACTGCTACTTTTTAGATTCAAGCCAACAAGCAGAGCGCTTTCAGCACTCATTACTAGATAGCTTTACGCGCCTTCACCAAGACGACAACCAACAGCAATCACTTAATATTGCCATTGTAGGCGGCGGTGCTACGGGCGTTGAACTCTCGGCTGAGCTTTACCATGTGTCTGAGCTATTAAAGCTTTATGGCTTAACAAATATGTCGTCAAAACGTTTACACATTCATTTAATTGAAGCTGGCCCACGTATTTTACCTGCATTACCAGAGCGTATTGCCGTAAGTGCTAAACGTGAGCTATTAAAACTTGGTGTAAACGTGCGCGAGCAAACGCAAGTAAAAGAAGGTACCGCACAAGGCTTTATCACCAAAGATGAAGAACACATTGATGCCGATATAATGGTGTGGGCGGCAGGCGTAAAAGCACCTGATTTTATTAAAGACTTAGGTGTTTTTGAGCTTACTCGTAGCAATCAAATTCAAGTAAACGAGTTTTTACAAAGCACCGTTGACGAAAGCATTTTTGTATTAGGCGATTGCTGCGCATTTACCCAAGCCGACGGCAAGCAAGTACCACCACGCGCACAATCGGCGCACCAAATGGCGTTATGCGTCGAAAAAAATCTCATCGCAACGCTAAAGCAGCAACCACTACGCGGCTTTAAATACAGCGACCATGGCTCGCTAGTTAACTTATCGAGCTACAGCACGGTAGGTAACTTAATGGGCAACCTAACCAGCAATACCTTTTTTATTGAAGGTAAAATTGCCCGCTTTATGTATATATCTTTATACCGTATGCACCAACGCGCCATACACGGCAGCGCAAAAACCTTTGCATTATGGATAAGCGAAAAAGTGTTGCGTGTAGTGCGTCCTAAAATGAAATTGCATTAAAAGCAAACTGAATTAGCAGCCTATAAAATGGCTTTAATAAATTAATACTTTATTAAAGCCTCTTACACTATTAGTATCTAAAATAGTACCATGTGGATAATTGAAATAGTGAACCTAAAGGATTAACGTTTATGAAAAAAGGACCCCTGGCGCTTATTGCCATTGCTACGGTTGTATTGGCAACTTATATATTTATAGCTCAATCCAGCTCACCAGTAGTAAAGCAAAATTTAAAACCTGCCTCAAATATAGTTCAGCCCAAAATAAAACAACAAAAGCAGATCGTTCAAGCATCCCCACAACAGAAAGTAGTAAAACTAAAACACGAAATTAGCCTTTGTAAAAATAAATCGGCTGATAAAGCATACAAAATAAATGAAATAAACCAATCGCTTACTTCATTTTTTAAAAATGAACTCAACAAAGGTACTTCTGTCGCCGACCTATTAATGTATTCAGGTTTGTATGAGGCATCTTATCAGTCATATACAACGCTACTTAAAGAAGCGATTAAAGATAAACAAAAAAAAGACTATAAAATAATTGAAAGCATAGCTATTTTAGCTGACTGGCAAGGCATTGAAGCTATTCAAAATTTCACCACTGATAAAGTAAAAGAGATGGTGCAGCAGTTAGGTTCGGCTACCCAAAGCCCTGCTGGTTTAACATTTAACGTTCCACTTGATGAAAATGTAAAAAAAGAAACCCTCTATGCACTATTAAACAATTCCGACACGTTTACCACTTATTTGCAGTCGTTTATTCGTATTGAAGGTAGTAATGTTATCTCTCCCGCCACGCTACTTATGCTCAATGCAAATAAACTTTCAATTGACGAATTTGAGCATGTAATCACAGTAAATCAATTTACGGTAAATGAACTCGCAGTAGCTATAAATAACGGTCTACCTAATGAGTATATTTTTGCGCTAATGAAGCAAGTACCTTCACTTAATGATATGCCTATTTATGACAATTTTACCGTTTTATATAACTTAGCCGATTTAGCTATTAGCCAATTTAATTTACCCTTAGTAAAAGCATTAAAACAAGCAGGAGTCTCGCCAACCAATAAGGCAGGCCTATTTACAGCGTTAGATATTGCCATAATTAATTTACCTAAAAACGGAAACTTAACTTTAGAAGATTTAGATAAAAGTAAGACTGATATGCTGGATTACTTAATCGCCGAAGGATATAAAGCCCATGGTGAGTTTAATTATAAAAATTCATCAGATAAGACTCTACTTTTTGAAAACAAATTTAAATATCAACAAGGTACTTTTATTAGTGAGCAAACAAACCCTTTAAGTTACCTCTACTTTAGCCAAATCTCTATAATTGAAAACTCTATGCTGCCTAGAGTAACTGAGCCAGATAACTCTGAAATATCTCAATTTTTACTAGAGCTACAACATAAAAAAGAAGATCTAGATTCAGCCTCAAGCAATTGTAATCAATTAACAGAAAAGCTGTTTGCAGCCCAAAAGCTCATACGAGATAGTGATGCTTACGACAAAGTGCGCAAAATTGAAAAAGAGTATGGCAGTAACTTTGAAGACGTATTACAAAATATAGACCCTGTTTTAGTTAATTATTGGTGGAACACTCTTGCCCGCCGTACCTCTTCAGATAGAAGCGATAGTGTATTTCGTGAGTATTTAGCTAAAAAAGAATTTCAAAAAGCACATGAATACAGCCAGACAACTCCACTAAATCAAACAGAGACAAACGTGCTATTTATTAGGTTACTTAAGAATCCATATGACTTAGTGCCTATTTGGAATAGTCGAACGCTACCTATCCCTCCAACAGAGTTGGTTAGACTAAGCTGGATTCCGCTTAGTCAATGGCAAGAACTTGCACAACTTGGTTTTGATTTTTCGATTACCGATATACATGGACGCGACGTTTATACACAAGCTGCGTCGTCTTCTGTCGAAGCAGTCCAATTTCTAATTGATAACAAAATACCGACTGTTCCCAGTAAACTTGGCGTAGATATACTCGACTTAGCGCTAGAACAAAGCTACACCAAAGGTGAGTTAAGCCCAATGGTTCCTTTAGCTTTGCAGCTTGTTGAAAAATTTGAACCAAACCACTTTTCTCGCGTTGCCCGATTAAAAATATTTTACCCTGAAGTTTATCAGCAGTTGATACAACTTAACTCTGCGCTTAAACCATTAGAGGAAACAACGTTAAATAGCTATACTTTTTATAATCACTGATCTTCATAGCAGGCGAGCCATAAATTAGCTCGTCATTACCTGATGAATATTGTCTTTAATTTTTAACATTGTCTGTGTAGAGTATTTAAAACAACTAAGGGAATTGGGTTATGACGGGTAAAACGCTAATTTTTAACTTTGACGGCACAGGAAACGAGCCCCGTGACGCAGAACAATTTAGCTCAGATCATTTTAAAGAAGACTCTAATATTACAAATATTCTAAAACTGCATTTGCTGCTTGGCGGTAAATTAGAAGACTCCCCAATTACTCCTTTTGCTAACCAACTCAGTTTTTATTATCAAGGTATTGGTACTAAAGGCAGCCGCCTTAAACGTATTTTAAACCAAACCCTTGCACCTCGCGGTGACGACGTAGCCAGTATTTTAAATCAAGCGTTAAGCGACTTTAAAGCTCACTATCAACTAGGCGATACCATACTGCTAACAGGCTTTAGCCGAGGCGCTGCGCTTGCCAGACGTTTTGCTAAATGTTTAGAACCCTTAATAAGCAACAACGTGTATGTATGTGTGTTTGATACAGTCGCCTCTATTGGCTTGTCAAAAGTAAGTAAAGCCACTCGTGGCGCAGAGCATGTTATTTTTGAAAACCACACCATTGCCAACAACATTACTCAGGCGCTGCACTGCGTAGCCCTTGACGAAAAACGCCGCGCATTTGAACCCACACTCATGAACCATCAAAACAATATTACTGAGCTATGGTTTGCAGGTGCGCATTCAGACATTGGCGGCGGTTACTACCGCGATGGCCTAGCCGATATTAGCTTGCGCTATGCACTTGAGTGGTTAATAGAACAACCGCTTAATATTTCGTTACTCACTAGCCACGACATAGATTACGAAACCCTGCTCCCCGATAGCAACTTAGTAGCACAAGATGACGTAACCGTAACACCCGACCCACTCGCATTAAGTCATCAGCAAAATTACTTTTGGTTTAACCCATTTTTTAAACTAGTAGATAGAGAGTGCTATGTATTAATTGATGATCAAGCCAGCAACCTTGAGCCTTTAGTGCACTACAGCGTAGCCGAACGCATTAATAAACTAACCAGTTATCGCCCAGAATCACTTAAAAAACTGCATTACAAAATTAGCTACAACGACAACACCACACTTAGCTTTATTGGTTTAAGCCAACATATAGAACTGGCTAATCAAAACATGAGTGTGCTGAGCATTAACCAAAGCCAAGATATAGTGGTATTTGCCTCTGAGCAATACAACGCAACCGGCCTCATGCTAGAGCAAGGCGCTACGTATCGCTTTACCCCATACCCAAATCAATACTGGTTTGACGATGGCATAAAGTGCACGCCATTAGGCTGGAACCGAGACAACGTTCAACTTGGCGTAAAAGAAATCCCAATGGCCGTACTCGAACCATTTAGACGATTTCCTCGCGCGCAATGGTTTTCACTCATTGGTGCTATTAATAAAAACGACGACCACCTTTTTGAAATAGCCAACGGCGCCGATATTAAAATAGATAAATCTGGCGAGTTTTGCCCATTCGCAAACGACCTAAGCCGCTTTTATGGCGCTAATGCCGGAAAAATAAAAGTAAAAGTAACGCGGTTGGAATAGTAGATTGCACAGTATTTTAGATTGTAGGTGCGATTTTACATCGCGCAAAAGCGAAGCGTTTAAATTGTAGGCGGGAGTTTACCTCGCGCTTTGGCTTTATAAAAACACCATGCGAGGTATAAAACCTCACCTACAATAATTCAAACACCACACTCAACAAACCCGTAGGTGCGATTTTACATCGCGCTTAGCTCTTATAAAAACACCCGCGAGGTATAAAACCTCACCTACAACAATTCAAACACCCCAATCAACGCTACAAAGCTCACCCAAACACCTGTAGGCGCTCAGCTTGCTCGCGCGAAAAGCGAAGCTTTTAAATTGTAGGCGCGATTTTACATCGCGCTTTGCCCTCTAGTAACTAGATCATTACCCCAATCAACTCTACAAAGCTCACCTAAACACCTATTCGCCTCACATGGTGAGGCGAATAACAATTTATTTGCCTCATGCAATGAGGCGAATAGCAGAGTTAATTGCCTCATTACTTTTAAGCGCTACATAGAACAATAATTCACTTTTCTGTGGTAAAAAATGTATTTATAAGCGAGGTATAAAACCTCACCTACATCATTGCAAACACAACTTTCAACAAAAGCGTAGGTGCGATTTTATATCGCGCTTTGGCTTTTAAATAAGGCCAAGCTAAACACCTGTGGGCGCTCAGCTTGCTCGCGCGAAAAGCTGTAGGCGGGAGTTTACATCGCGCTTTTGGTTTGTAATTTAAAATATATGCGCTTTTAAAGGACTTTTTAACCGCTTAGAATATTCACGATTAAGATTAGGAAGCTGCTTATACATCATCGTTTTTAATTGCTTTTCAGATAGCTTATTACAGAGAAATTCTTGCTCAGCAAGCATTATATTCTTAAGTAACGATCGCCCTGCTTGCGTATCCATTAAAAAGTAAATTGCAGCCCAACTGCTTGCGTACAGCTTACTGGTATCACCTTTTTTCCACGAGTCATCCAAACCCACTAACGAATCAATTGAAAATACACTTTTAGTAATATTGTTATTTTTCGTCCATGAACTATTCGACTCAACAATAGCTGTTTGCATATTACTTTTAGTAAGCTCAAAGTATTCTGCAAATCCCTCATTAAACCATCTAGGGGTGTAGCCTAAAACCGCTTTATTAATGGCATGCACTGCCTCATGTACCGCAGTTCGCATTGCACTGTGTGCATTTTTATAATGAATAAAAGCAGAATTACTCGCGTGAAAATACATACCCGCAGTGTTTGCAGGGTCAGCACTGCGTTGCTTAATTGCGGCCTCATAAGCGCGGCGCGTAGGCAGTACCGTTAAATTAAGCTTTACCTTTTTAAGTGCGTGCACGCCAATAATCTGTCCATATACTTTAAATACAGTATTGAGTTTTATGCGTAACGCTTGGTTAAATGACGAAGGTAAATTAGGCGTATTTAAAGTGAGGTCAAAGTAATCTAGCGGTTCAATAAAACCAGTATCGTAAGTTGCTACCGCAAAATCCGGTTTTTTGTCACTAAAATGCGGCACACCGTCACTGTCTGTCCACGTAAATATATCGCCATTACGTTTATATTTAATCTTCCCTAACGATACATCCACGCAGCGCGTATTGTTAGCTTGCGATAAATGATTATCGGCAGATACTGATGCATTTTGTAAAGTTGCCGAGCTTATATTTTTGAGCTGTTTAGTTGCTAGCGGTTCAGTAGCTATCTGTGACGATAAACTACTATAAATTCGTTTAACCTCGCCTATAGGATCATGATAATTAAATACCCGCCCAGTAAAATGATTAGCAATGAGCGCCGATGCAATTAGCAGCACAAAAAATACAAACACCACGCGTAATTTTGTTTTAAACATATTTATGGGCGCCCTTGCCACTGTGCTTCAAATAACTCTTTTTGTTTACCCCGATACTCGCTACACCATACAAAGTCGTCCGACTCCATCCCTTTTTTGCGGCAACGTTTAGGCAATTTATAAAATTTTGACCAAGCATCAAGCTTAGCGGTATCTTTATAGCTATCGCTGTGCAAAGACATGTTTGATACTTTTTGATTGAGTAACCAATTGCTATTAGGCGTACGAGTTGGGTTAGAAGTAGCCTGATAAGCGCTGCCACTCTTTTTAGGCTTACTGCAGTGATTAGCAAGTAATGTAAATAGCGCTTTATCGCGTGCAGTTAAACGCTCACCTTCTTTATTACTGTAGCCACTTCTAAATTGAGACCGAATAGCTTCGCGCTGCTTTTTAATGCTATCGCATTGGGATTGTGTGTAAGTCTCACCAGCTTGAGGGAAAGTTGTAAATACGCTAATAAATACCAGTGAAATCCATTTAATCATTATTCATTCCCTGAATTAAAACTTTAAAATAGTGTACCTATAAATGCGTAAAAACACATCAACATTACTAATCCAAAAAGCAAAAATTAAACCACCATATTCAACAAAAGCGTAGGCGCGATTTTACATCGCGCTTTGGCTTTTAAATAAGGCCAAGCTAAACACCTGTAGGCGCCCAGCTTGCTCGCGCGAAAAGCGTGGCTTTTAAATTGTAAGTGGGAGTTTATCTCGCATTTTTTAAACTTAAGCAGTATTCTTATTCGGTACTTCAATGATATTCTAAGTAAATACATGATTGAAAGGACGCCTCATGATTCTAAAAGATAAAACCCTCATCAGCAGCAACTCAGCTAAAATACAAGCAGGTCAAAAGCAAGAACTCGACGTTGCCTTTTATTTACGCCGCGCCTTTAAAGATCATAGTCAGGTATTTGTGTTTAACGATGTGAAATTTAAACACAATGGCGAAACCGCACAAATAGACCACCTAATCGCATACACCTATGGCTTTATTCTTATCGAATCTAAAAGCATTACAGGGGAAGTAACGATTAATGAACATCAAGAATGGAGTCGCAGTTATCGCGGTAACTGGCAAGGTATGCCATCGCCAATAAAACAGGTTGAATTACAACTAGCACTATTAAAAAGCCTAATGCGCGACAATGCACCTAACTTACTCACTAAATTATTTGGCAAACTTCAACAGGGGTTTGGTGGCAGAGAGTGGCATAGTATTTGTGCAATATCGAGCAACGCCATTATCAACCGAAAAAACACACCAAAAGCCATTGAAGATCGATTAGTTAAATCAGAATTTATAACTGATAAACTACTCGAAATAATGAAGCTTCCTGCATCTAAACCTAATGCGTTTCACCTTTTTACAACAAACGTTCGACCGTGGTTCAGTGAAGAAACACTCGATAGAATTTGCCAATTTATTTTAGAGCAAAATATATCGCCTAACTTACAAGAACCTTCATATGTATCTGCGGAAATAAGCGAACCAGAATCTGTTTACGATGAGAGTTTAATAGCGGCTGAGCAAACTATTACGGCACAAGTTAAGCCTAAAACTGATCTAATCAAAGAGATAACATTAGCTTGTAAGCAATGTAATAGCTCGACCAATTTGCAGCCTCTTTCTGGACGTTATGGTTACTTTGTGAAATGCGGCAATTGCAGTGCAAATACACCAATGAAATCACCATGCCCTGAGTGTTCAAGTAGCAATACTAAAACAAGTAAACGTAGAGAAAATTACTCTTTAGTATGCAAAGATTGTGAAATAAGTACGCCTATTAAGCTTTAGCACTTGTAGGTGCGATTTTACATCGCGCTTTGATCTTTAGTAACTAGCTCTTTCGTAACTAACTCATAACTCCCAATCAACGCTACAAAGCTCACCCAAACACCTGTAGGCGCTCAGCTTGCTCGCGCGAAAAGCGTAGCTTTTAAAATTAATAGAAAGGAAGCACTACTAAAAATGCAGTGCTTATTTGATGATTTATAATCCAGAAAAATTCCGAATCCACTCTAAGATCTTTTCTTTATTTGGGTTGTAATAACTTAGGTGCGGTAAACCTATAACAGCCGTCTGCCTGCCATTGAACTTAGTTTTGAATCCATAACACTCCCACTTACCATGTTCTGCGGGAATCGCTTCAAAAGTATCTAAATTATTTTCATCGTAATACATTGATTTTAAAAAGCCAAAGGGCGATAAATGCTTTGCATTTCCAAAGGTTAAAATAACTTTTGGCTTTACTATTTCTATAACAGCTTGATGAAAAGGCCAAAACGTACCAGCGAAACCAAAATTAAAATTGCTATCTTGCGAGGATTTAGATGTTGTAAAAATCAAATTGCTAGCACATACATCAACTACATTTTGATTTATGCCCTGTAGTAAACCTTGAATTCGCTTTTGAAGTGGAGCCGCGCCTTGCGCATATTCGCTTTGACCATTTTTCCAACTTTCATTTAAATAAGAATTTCTGGTGCGAGTAAGCGTATTATTCATGAATTCGCCTAGCTTTGTATGACCACTACCACCGGGGTTGAGACCTAAGAGGTAAACATCCCCTTCTTTCAATGTCTCATGAGAACTATAAATCCCTTCACCTAGACGATTATACAAGTGCCCAAAGTGCTGCTTTGCAAATTCAGGAAGCTGTTCCTTATTAATTACTATATCCATATTTATCCTTTTATTTAACTCTATTTATAACCCAAATATGTTTATACATTAAAACCTTATAATAAACTAATATCGCGTTGGCGATGGCAACCAAGGGGCGGATACCGCCGACCGCCCCTTGGAACCCCACGGCGCCCCTCAATTTCACTTATCTTTAAACACTAAATTAATATGAACGTAAACGCGATGAAAGCACTTCCATGTGCAAGCATCGCTTTCCTCGAATCCATGCGAGGTAATTACTCATTAATTATGTGTTTGCAGGTGAAGTTGAAGGGGATAATTTCTTAGCATCATCATTTGATTACTCTCTCGGCTAATACTTAACTCACACGCTTATACTTAATTACTAGTAACTTAGTCGATTATTACTTGTAGCTGTACCGTATTTAAGTAAACTAATCACTCGCTAACTGGGAGTGGTTTTAATGCAGCAGATTGGTATTTACGAGCAGTTAATTACGCAAGTAATTGAGCAAAACTTAAATCGTGATCAATTTTATGTTGGTGAACGCCAGCTTGAAACGGCCGAAGCGGCAACATGGCTTTCACGCTTTTTAAGTAAACTTGTAACGCATGCAATCGATGCTATTCCCAACTCAAACGAGCGCCTACAAGAACAAATTAGCCTAGCTAACAGCCTTGTACTTTGGCTTAAAGATCACATTCGTGATGACGAACTAATTAACGAAAACCTGATCGACAGCCAAGGCCGAATACTTACCGCACTGTTTAATACCCAAAATCCTATTGCGGCCAATCTTAAAGATTACTCAAGCGATATATTCCCACTTACAGGCCTTACGCAAAGCGAATTATTTAGCGGTGCTAATGCAGGTATATCGCTCGAAACCGAGCTAAAGCGCGAGATTAAATCGTCCGACACTATTTACTGGCTTGTCTCATTTATAAAATGGACGGGGCTGCGCATTTTTAAAAATGAGCTTGAAGCGTTTACTAAAAGCGGCAATAAACTCAAAGTTATTACCACCTCATATATGGGCGCGACCGATGCTAAAGCCGTTGAGTTTTTAGCAAACCTACCAAATACCGAAGTAAAGCTAAGTTATAATAATCAGCAAGAACGCCTACACGCAAAATCATATTTATTTATGCGCAATACGGGTTTTCATACAGGCTATATTGGCTCGTCTAACTTGTCGCATTCGGCGCTTACCAGCGGCCTTGAATGGAACTTAAAAATTACTGCACAAGAAATCCCGCACATAATAGCTAAAACTAAAAGTACCTTTGAAACCTACTGGGAATCAAAAGACTTCGAGCTATTTACAGGCGCTGTTGAGTGTAAAGAAAAGCTCATCAATTCACTTAACGAGCAACGCGGTGTTGGGCAATCAAGCAGCCAGTTTTATTTTGATATAACACCAAAAACGCATCAGCTCGCTATTTTAGAAAAACTAAGTGCTGAGCGCAGCGTACATAATCGTTTTAAAAACTTAGTAGTTGCTGCAACCGGCACAGGCAAAACAATAATATCGGCGTTCGACTTTAAAACTGTTTACGATAAAAAACCAGATGCACACTTTTTGTTTGTAGCCCACCGTGAAGAAATACTAAAGCAAGCGCAAAGCGCTTACCGTGGTGTGCTTAAAAATAACGACTTTGGTGAGCTGTGGGTAGGTAACTACAAACCACAACGCTACAACCAATTATTTGCATCAATCCAAACGCTGAACAGCCAAATTGAATCGCTCAATTTAACTCACGATTACTACGACTACATAGTGATAGACGAAGTACATCACGTAAGCGCTGCAAGTTATCGCACTATTCTAAGTTACTTTACGCCCGCAATACTACTTGGCTTAACCGCTACACCAGAGCGACAAGATGGCGCAAATATACTCGATGATTTTTGCGGAGTAATAGCCGCCGAAATTCGCTTACCAGAGGCTATAAATCAACGCCATTTATGCCCATTTCAATACTTTGGATTGGATGACGACACCGACCTAAGCCAAATAACATGGCGAGGCGGCCGTTACGATATAAGCGAGCTAAGTAACCTTTATACAGGTGAGAACAGCCGCGCTAACAAAATTATATCGAGCCTTGCTGATATAGTGACTAATGTTCACAACATTAAAGCGTTGGCATTTTGTGTAAGCCAAAAACACGCAGAATTTATGGCCTCTAAATTTAACTTAGCAGGCATAAACGCCGATGTACTGACCAGCAAAAACACTAATGAGCGCGCGGCCAAACAACAAGCGCTGCGCCAAGGCGAAATACAAATGCTTTGCGTGGTTGATATTTTTAACGAAGGCATCGATATTCCAGAGGTCGATACCCTACTGTTTTTACGCCCAACTGAAAGCTTAACATTGTTTTTGCAGCAACTAGGCCGTGGTTTACGCCTGCCCGACAACAGCCAAAAGCAATGCTGTACCGTACTCGACTTTGTGGGTAATGCTCGCCCAGAATACGACTTTGCCAGTAAATTTCGCGCACTCATTGGTAAAAGTAACCAGCCAATAAAAACCGAGATTGAAAACAACTTCCCGCATTTACCGCTGGGTTGCCGCATAGAACTACAAAAGCGCACACAACAAACAATATTAAAAAATATTCAGCAAGCTATAAACTCTAAACGCCGTTTACAGCAGCTTATAAATAGCTATTCGCAACACACTAATGACGCGCTCACGCTAAGTAACTTTTTACGCATAAACCCACAAGTCACGCTTGAAGATATTTACAAACCAAAAGATAAAAAGCTCGGCGGCTGGCACTGGTTAAAAGGTGATGAAATTCCAGCAGACCAAGCCGATATCTACGCCGCGTATTACCGCGCTCTAAACACCCAATTACTCGGCTGCGACTCGCTCAGCTACTTATGCTTTTTACGCGATTTATGTAATAACGACTTTAGCTTTATGCCAACACCACAAAACCAACAGTACGCGCTTATGGTGCATTACAACTTTTGGGATAACACAGGCACAAGTTTAGGATTTAAATCGCTTGAACAAAGCTTACAAGTACTTAAACACAAAGAGCTACAGCACGAACTTACACAAGTAATTACGCTATTAATAAACCGTATTCACCAGCAAGAAAGTGATTTAGTGTGTTTACCTAATCATGCAATAAAATTGCACAGCCGCTACACACGCCAACAAATACTCGCAGCTTTTGGGGCGCACTCGTTTGATAAAAAATCGACCGCCCGCGAAGGCGTTTTAGAATTTAAAAACCAAAACCTAGAGCTATTATTTGTAACGCTTAACAAGTGCGAAAAAACATATTCACCAACAACGCTGTATCACGACTACGCAATCAGCCCTACTTTGTTCCACTGGCAAACGCAAAATAGCGCCCGCCCAGAACACGGCCGCGGCCTAAGTTATATTCAGCACCAACAAACAGGCAAAACTATCCTGTTATTTGTGCGCGAACAAGGTAAAGACGAAAACGGCAGAACCATGGGGTTTGTAAACTACGGCGAGGTTAAATATCAAAGCCACAACGGCAGTCAGCCGATGAATATAACGTGGAAGTTAACAAGCCCCATGCCAAGTAAAATGTGGCATGTGGCTGGGAAATTAGCGGTTGGGTGATGGATATTATTAAAGAAATTAAGAGGAGTAAAGATGAGAGCAACACGCAACAATATATTTTCACAAATAGAAATAGGCATCAAAAAGGCTGATAAAGAAAGTAGACTGATGTGCCAGTGTAGTATTAATAAAAATACAGAAGCCTTTCTTGTCCATAAATTAGCAGAACATATATATAAAAAGTTCCCCACTATTAAATATAGGTTAGAAGTCAAACCAAAAGATATTTTTATGCAGTTAGGTATTCCTGAGTCTAACTTATGTAGTGGTACAGTGATTTTGGCCACCCATTAAGAAAGAAATGTTATGCTAATAAGCATACAAATTTGGGTGAAAAA
>NZ_JADYXO010000038.1:0-17126 GCF_015864295.1 Pseudoalteromonas sp. NZS127_1
CGGTACTAGCTCAGTTGGTAGAGCGCGACCTTGCCAAGGTCGAGGTCACGAGTTCGAGCCTCGTGTACCGCTCCAATCTTTTTATATCCTTTCAAAATTTTCTATATTAAAAATCATAAATAAAATTATAATTTAAAATCTCTCTTATCTACTTTATTCTATGTGCAATATTCAGCATTGAAGTTTTGGTTGTTAGAAGCTATCGCTTCGCGCCACAAGAAAGGTGTCGTACTTTGAAGTTATGAGGTATGAGTGAGGTACAGAAGAGCTAATACTTTGAAACCTGAAGCTTTTGTTAAAATAGCTCCCCCTGAATAGTTGCTATAATACGTCTAGCTCCGCCTGAGTTACGATGTTCACCTAAATAAATGCCTTGCCATGTACCTAACGCTAAATAACCATTTGAAATAGGAATACTTAGCTCGCAGCCTAACGTACTGGTTTTAATATGCGCGGGCATGTCGTCATCACCTTCATAATCGTGGCGGTAGTAAGGTTGACGCTCAGGAACGAATTTATTGAAATGGCTCTCCATGTCCATACGAACAGTGGGATCTGCATTTTCGTTTATTGTAAGGCTCGCTGAGGTATGCTGAATAAATAAATGTAACAAGCCTATTTTGTAACTCGCCAGTTCAGGAAGTTGAGATAATATTTCGCCATCAATTATATGAAAACCTCGCAGGCGAGGTTTTAATGTAATTTGCTTTTGCTGCCAACTCATAGTTTATCGAAGCTAACTTCAATGTTTGCATTACCTGCGTCACAGCTAAATGGCATGATGATCTTTTTACCTTGGCTTTTATGAGTAATTGTATGACCTTTACCCGATACCACAATAGGCGTTGCCATATCAAAGTCGAAGCCTTTCTCGCCAAGTAAATTTTTAGCACCACCAGTTACCATGTTGGTTATTTCGCCAACCATATCGGTAACTTCTTCATCTATGGTATCAGGGCGTTCGCCAAGCATACGTTCCATAATGGTCAACGCTAACTCTTCATCAAACGTAATTGAAAACGATCCACGAGTTTGCGGGCCAACCATACCAATCAAACCTGATACATCACCACAGGCTATCTCATCAGTTTTAATGCGAGGTTTACCCGGCTTCAATTGAGTTTGAGCCATAGTGCTTAAAACATTAATTAAAGAAGATAAAAAAGGATTGATGAATTCTACATTCATAGTGGCTACTCTTAAATTTGTTCTGTGAAATGACTATATAGTTTGAGTATAGTCACTAAGGATAACTTTGAAGGATTATGATGCTCTGCAAGATTCACATTTACCATGTGCTTCTATTGTTTGCCCTGATACGACAAAGCCACCTTCGGCAGCTAGATTATTAAGCTCATGCGAAATTACACTCGAGTGTAATTCTTTAACAAAGCCACATGTATCGCAAATTAATAATTGTACCGGGTGAATATGATCAAAATGATGGCACAGCATAAATGCATTTGTGCTTTCAATTTTATGAATAAAACCTAGTTCAGCTAAAAAGTCTAATGCACGATAAATAGTTGCAGGTTTAGCACCTGTTTCAGTTACTTTTAATTGCTCAAGCAAATCGTATGCACCAACACCACCTTGTGCACTGGCTAATAGACGAAATACTTTCTCGCGGATAGGCGTAAAACGCGCACCACGGTTGTCACAAACTTGTTTTGCTTTACTTACGAGTGATTCTATATTCATCATTACTCTTATCCTTATGCTACCGTGATATACTAACATACTGTGTTGTAGTTGCAGCGTTTTTATTAAGCGCTTTTTACCTAGGAAACCCAGTAATGCACGAACTATTGGCTATATTTATTTTCTTTTTTGCGGTTATTGACCCCATTGGCACTGTACCTGTATTTATTGCAGTCACACGTGGTGATGATGAGAAATTTAAACGTAAAGTTATATTTAAAGCGGTAGGCGTATCTGCATTAGTGCTCTTATTTTTTGTACTCGCAGGTGAGCAATTACTTAACGCAATTGAAATTCCACTTTCGGCTTTTCAAATAGCCGGCGGTATCATATTACTTATTTTTGCGCTTTCAATGATATTTGGTGAAAGTAAACCTGAAGCCGAAATTAAAAGTGTACGCGACAGCACTGAAACCGCTATTTTTCCGCTTGCGATTCCGTCTATCGCGAGCCCTGGCGCTATGTTAGGCGCCGTATTAATGACTCGTAATGAAGAATATACCTGGGTTGAGCAATTACTAACGTCTTCAATGATGCTTGCTGTATTAGCGGTTGTACTGGTTTTGTTACTGCTTGCAACGCATGTACATAAATTAATTGGTGATAGTGGTGCAAGTATAATAAGTAGAATTATGGGGCTTATTTTAAGCTCGGTTGCGGTTACCAATATTTTAAATGGCATAGCCCATTATTTTGGCTTGCAGGTATTTAATTAAAAGTAGTCCCTACTTAGAGGTGCAAGGCGTTACGCTATATTGCTGTTCTGGGTTTTTGGCGATCATTATGATCTAATGACGACTTAATATCTTCGTAGCTTCCTCTCAACGTTTTTTAAGTGTTCCCTTACTTCTTTCTATAGAGTGCTGTACAGAGAATAGGTATTAATATAGCCCTCAATCTATGTTGCTATCGTGATTAGTGATAAGAGTTACCCCACCCAGCAAAAATAAGCATGTTTCATATAAATAAAACTGCGTCATTTATAGTCTTGAATGATTTCATAAAAAATTTTACTAAGTAAGCAACCCTTCCTATATTTACTAGTGATATTGCCCCACATATGAAATAAATTTTTTTTAACAGTTTATTTAGTTATTACATTTTAGCTTTGTTATAAGGAATACTGACGGTGATGTAGTGTGGGAGTTTTTTTGTTTCCTTATTTAAAAGAGAAAATTATGAAAAATAAAACTGTAAAGCTCACGGTATGTTTATTAACTTTTTTAGCTCCAATTGCTCAAGCCAGTGATGAGGTAAAGCATATTCCTGGTTTTTTTATTGGTACTACACATTTTGATAGTGAGACTGAGTTTACGTTTGGTGTTGAATATGAATATAAGTTTACTCAAGCTTGGGGCGCTGGGGTGATATTTGAGCGTACAAACGATGCTCATCATGGCGATGGTACTGCTGTCGCTTTGGCTTCGCTTTATTATCATCCAACCAAAAGTATACGTTTAGGTGTGGGCTATGGTGAGGAGAGAATTGGCGGAGCTCACCCTCATAATGAAAATTTATACCGCATAAGTTCTGCTTATGATTTTCATATAGGAGATTTTGGAATTGCACCCACTATAGCTGTTGATTTTATTGATAATGAAGAAGCAATTGTTGTGGGTTTAGCTATTACCAGACCTTTTTAATGTGTTGACTTGTAACTGTAGAGTTAGGTTAAACCTAAATTATTAAGAGGTCTGAAATGTTAAATAAATTGTCTATTACAAGTAAAATATACCTTCTAGGGGTATCACAAATACTACTAATGTTTGTGATCGGAGTTATATCTTTAATACAAATGAATAAAATTGGTATAGAGCTAGTTGATATAGCTGAGCGAGATATACCGCTTAGCAATATGCTTTCTAAAATGTCTGAGCATAAATTAGAACAGACAATATTATTTCAGCGAGCTTTATTACAGGTAAGTTTAAATCCAGAGGGTGACAATGCAGAAATTGAGCAAAAACTCACTTCATTAACACAGAAAATTAAGAGTGAATTTGATAAGTCAGAAAAATTTGTCACTGACTCAATTGATAAATTGCATAGTGAAAAAGCGAAATTGAGTTTTAAGTCTCTCGCGAGCGATTTAAAGCTTTTAAATAAAGAGTATCAAAGTATTGCTGTGAGTATTAGTGATGTTATTGAGATGACTAAAACGCAGACCGTTTCTAGTGTGAGTAATAAAGTAAAATCAATAGAGGTTGCGGAAGATAAATTCGATAAAAAGCTTATAGCTTTACTGTCCCAGATCCAAAAATTTACCTTAAATTCAGCGCTCCAAGCTGAAAATGATGAAAAACAAGGTATTCATTTTATTCTTTATATATTTATATTCTCCGTCATTGTTGGCGTTGCTTTATCATATTTGATCAGTCGAGCAATTGCTTTACCAGTGAATAAGCTAAAAAATAGATTGATTGAAATAGCTGATGGCGATGGTGATTTAACTTTAAAACTTGACGAGAGCGCTGGTGATGAAACTGGAGATACAGCGAGAGCATTTAATAAATTTTTACTAATGCTAAGAGAAACAATAAACGAGGCTAATATACACCTCTCCCAATTAGATGAATCATCAAAGTTTGCTGTAACTGTAATGCAAGAAACAGTCGTTAATGTTGAAATGCAAAGAGCTGAGACAGAAATGGTTTCAACCGCTGTAGAGGAAATGAATTGTACTACCCAAGAGGTTGCTAGTAATACCCAAAATGCATCGGACGTAACTGAAGCAGTTAAAGAGCGTGTATCAAAGGGGAAATTAGAAGCTTCACAAGCAAAAGTTGTTATTCAGCGTTTAGCTCAAGAAATAGATGAAGCAAGCACTGTAATAGAGTGCCTTGTTACTGAAACGAACAGCATTGGTAGTGTTTTAGACACAATACAAAGCATTGCCGAACAGACTAACTTACTTGCTTTAAATGCGGCTATAGAAGCTGCACGCGCTGGTGATACTGGTAGAGGCTTTGCAGTAGTTGCGGATGAAGTGAGAGCGCTTGCTCAACGAACGCAGGTTTCAACCATTGATATACAAGGACTGGTTACTCGCTTACAAAGCGAAGCTAAAAATGCGGTTATTAGTATGAATAAAGGCATTAATAGTGCTGACGAGTGCCTGCAAAAAAGTACTCAAACGTCAGAAATATTTGCCAACTCAGCCATCGCTGTTAATGAAATTACAGACTTAAACTTACAGATTGCTACCGCAGCAGAAGAGCAATCTGCTGTTGTAAGTGAAATAAATCAAAACCTGATTAATATTACTAACATTGCAATAGAAACGTCTACAGGTGCAAAAAATACATCAGAAGCGAATGAAAGTATTGCCCGATACATCGCAAATTTAAGAGTGAATTTAAATAAATTTAAAGTTTAAATTATATTTTTGGCTTAGCGGCGTTAATGGAATCGAATTATTGCTCGTCAAAAAATATATCCCTAAGGTAGATAATCGCTTTATGAAATATGGTTATGTGCTTGTCTTGCTGCAGTTGTATTAGTTTCATTATTGCCGCACAGACAAATTAATCAATAATAGTCGCGTTAATATATTGAGCCTGTTAAATATTCAGTTTTAAGATTTGTTTTATCTAGGGGAATTAATCGCGGCGTGAGGTTTGTAACCTTGTGGGCTCGCTAAAAAACGGGGCAAAGTTTTTGTGTTCTGTTAATGTCCCTAATCTAAACCTATGTAGGCTACAAAGGTAAATCGCCCCAAGGGCGAATCCAAAGGGCAACATCTGTTTGGTATTTATACTGCGTTATCGCCTATTTATAGGGGTAGCCACATCACGTAGACTTTGCCTTACCTAAAAATAAACATAGCTGTTGAAAGTTTAACCTCACAGGTAAATGGGCTTTAGCAGAGTCATATGGTTTATTTTAATTGGTGTAGATTATTATTTTGGTTTTTAGGTGTTTTCTTTACATTGATGCTCGCTAGGCTTTTGTGTAAAATGCAGCGCCTTTTAAGCTGTGCTTAATAACTTTAATACCCTGAGGTTTGCTTTGAATAAATGTACTTTGGATAGACGCTTTTCTGTGGCACCAATGCTTGATTGGACTGATCGCCATTGTCGTACTTTTCATCGCAAAATGACTAAACATACTGTGCTTTATACAGAAATGATAACCACAGGGGCTATTTTATTTGGTCGAGGCGACTACTTACATTTTAATAAACACGAAGGCCCAGTTGCACTGCAACTTGGTGGCTCTGATCCTAAAGCGCTTGCGCAATGTGCAAAACTGGCAGGTGAGCGTGGCTATGACGAAATAAATTTAAATGTAGGTTGCCCGTCAGACAGAGTTCAAAATGGTCGATTTGGCGCATGCTTAATGGCTGAGCCTCAATTAGTTGCTGAGTGTGTTGCAGCAATGAAAAACGAAGTAAGTATTCCTGTAACTGTTAAAACGCGTATTGGTATTGATGAGCAAGATTCGTATGAGTTTTTATGTGCGCTTATTGAAGCGTCTTATAAAGTAGGATGTGATGATTTTATTATTCATGCTCGTAAAGCATGGCTTAATGGTTTAAGCCCAAAAGAAAATCGTGAAGTCCCACCGCTTGATTACCCACGTGTTTATCAACTTAAAAAAGATTATCCGCAGCTAGACTTAAGCCTAAATGGCGGCGTTAAAACAATTGAGCAGAGCCTAGAACATCTACAACATATTGATGGTGTAATGATTGGGCGTGAAGCTTACAGTAACCCATTTATGCTCAATGACGTTGATGAGAAAATTTATGGTGATGCTGCAAACACACAATCACGCCACGACGTAGTGCGCTCAATGTACAGCTACATTGAAGAAGAAATGCGTTTGGGTGCTAATTTTTGGCATATTGCACGTCACATGCTCGGTATTTTTCAGGGGCAGCCTGGTGCACGAGGTTTTAGACGCCATCTTTCTGAAAGTGGTCATGGTAAGCAAGCTGATTTATCGGTAATGGATAAAGCATTAAGCTTTGTACCAGAATAAAGCTAAGCTTTAAAAGTTCTAAATTTAAGCCACTTTCGAGTGGCTTTTTTGATCCTAAATATTAGTCAAAAGCATGATTTATTGGCCAATTACACTCTATGCTGTTCAGCTGGAAGTCACTAAAAACTAGAGTGCTTGTTATTTACCACTATGATTTTAAATGCTTTATTTTTTTTTGATGAACTTGGCACAACTCTTGGACTCTCCTTGTTGAAATTAATTAAAAATCAACAGGAGAATACCATGGGAATATTTAACCGCGTAAATGATGTAATTCAATCAAACATTGTCGCTATGCTTGATAAAGCAGAAGACCCAGAAAAACTTTTAAACTTGATGCTTACCGAGATGCAAGATGCGTTGAATGAGTGCCGTAGTACAGCAGCCGCTTTATTGTGTGAAGAGAAAATAATTAATCGCCAAATTGATACTAAAAAAACAGAATTAGCAGCTTGGCAAATTAAAGCAGAACGTGCGGTTGAGAAGGGCAGTGATGACCTTGCTAAGTCTGCCTTACTTGAAAAGCAGCGCGTTAACGAAAGCATTGAAAAGAAGCAAACTCAACTAGAAACACTGCAAGAGTCTATTGCAAAAATTAAGTCTGATTGTGAGCGTCTGCAGCAAAAAATGGCTATGGCTAAAACTAAGCAAGCTCAGTTAATGCAGCGTCATAATGTTGCTATTGCTAGAGGGCGAATCAGTACGCAACTACAAAGCGATAAAGTAGCTCATGCGTTGTCTCGTTTTGAACAAATAGAGCAGCGTGTTGAAGGTATTGAAGCTCAAGTAGAGGCTTATGAGCTGACTGATACAGCAAGCTCTATGAGTGCCCAAATTGAGTCGTTAGTTAAAAATGAAAAAATTGATGCTGAACTGGCTCGCTTAAAAGCGGACTTAAATACTAATTTAAAACAAACTGCTTAGGAGATTGCTATGAACAGCTTTAATCGTCAACGAGGTTGGTATAAAGATACTCTAAATAAAAAAATATCGGGTGTGTGTAGTGGTTTAGCTCATAGATTGGACTTTCCTGTATGGGCAACACGCGTAGTTACTATTTTATTATTTTTGAGTTTTCCGTTTGCAATTGCACTTGGTTATTTTATAGCGCATTGCTGCCTTGAAAATAAAGAGTATTAATACCAATAGGCATAAATATTTGAACAATTTAACGAATTAAATCACTCTATAACGTTGTTAAAAATTTTTATTTAGAACAACTAGATATAAAAATTTTTGCCTAGTTATAGCGCAATTTTCTTATCGTTAAATCGACCTCATATATAAGCCGGTTGGTATAAGGAGAATTACTATGAAAGCTTTGGCAGTATGTGTAATTATCTATTTATTACTGTTTACTGATTTAATAACGTTTGTGCAGATTGATTCTTGGCAGTTGCCGTTATGGATTGCTGATATTAGCTGGGCTGGGCTTGAGCTTGTAGGTGCTTTGGCCGCAATTGTTGCTGTAGTTGCTGTAGTGGCTTTAATTACTATGGGATTAGTTGGTGCGGGTGTAGTGGCATTAGCAGGGACTGTTTTAGCGCTTTTATTCGGATCTATAATGATTGCATGGCCGTTACTATTTGTTGCAGTGTTGTGCTGGCTTGTTGCCGATAACAAAAAAGTAGCCTCTTAATCCTTAATTTGACTGACTATTATAGGTTAACTATGTTAAATTTAGCCTGTAATTTAAAGTTTTCATAAGGATAAGAATGATGACGAAACTATGTTTTTCGATGGCTTCTGCATTAATATTTAGTTTTTTTTCGTCATCGTTGGCGGCGCACTCAGGGCACGATCATGGTTCTGATGTGGCTGTGCTCGAAGTAACTAACGCGCAAATTAGAGAGTTTTTACCTGGCAGTACTTCAACTGTAGGTTATTTAACGCTGATAAATCACAGTGGAGCCGCAGCAACTTTAACTAAGGCAACTATTGATGGCTTAGGGCGTGTTGAAATACACGAGCATTCACATGTAGACGGCATGATGAAAATGCAACAAGTTGAATCAGTTGAAATTAAAGCGCACGAAAGTGTCAGTTTTCAACCTGGGGGTTATCATTTAATGGTATTTGAACCACAAGAGCCATTAAAAGTAGGGCAAGAACGCAAACTCACGCTATATTTTAGTGACGGTAATCGCTTGTTCACTAATGCTCAAGTCGTGTCGCTTGAAGCGCAAGCTACGCAGTCAAAACCATCTACTCAACACGCTCATCACTAGGAGTACACATGTCGCAACACAAAGGAAAAATAGCAGGAATAGTTGTTTTACTGCTTATCATATTTTACGCAATTGCTGTTTATTGGAGCACTGAGCCTTCACGTTTTGATGTTGTTGCAAACGCCAAAGAGCAAGCGCAGCTTCGTAATGAAAAAATAGTTACGGGTTATGTAACGACTTCTACATTAATTACAGTAGCAAATACCTTACTAGATAAACCCGGTGGCTACTTATCAAATGATGTAATACCACCAAGTATTATTATGGATGATATGCCGGCGTGGGAATATGGCGCGCTAGAAATGGTGCGTGATTTGTCGCTTTCTATGCGAAAAGATTTTAGCCGTTCGCAATCACAGTCTACTGAGCATGAAGCACTTAAAAAGGCGCAGCCACAGTTTAATATAAGCTCTGAAGCATGGGCATGGCCAAGTGCTGAAGGTGAGTATCAAAAAGGTATTGATTATTTAATGGTATATCGTGGACAAATTGCTAACGAGCATGAGCGCGATAGCCAATTTTACGCACGAGCAGATAACTTACGTAGTTGGCTTAAAGAAGCTGAAAAACGTTTAGGTAGCTTAAGTCAGCGTTTAAGTGCCAGTGTAGGGCAAGAAAAAGTGAACACCGATTTAGCGGGTAATTCATCTAATAAACAAGCAACTCTTGCTCCACTGCAGCAGCAAGTAAGAACACCGTGGTTAGAAATCGACGACGTGTTTTACGAGTCGCGCGGTGCTACTTGGGCGTTACTGCATTTTTTACAAGCGATAGAGTATGACTTTAATGATGTACTTGAAAAGAAAAATGCACGTGTAAGCGTTCAACAAATCATACGTGAACTTGAGGCAACTCAAGAAACAGTATGGAGCCCACTTATTTTAAACGGGAATGGTTTTGGCTATGTTGCTAACCACTCTTTAGTTATGGCAAATTATATTTCTAGAGCCAATGCGGCTTTAATCGAACTTAGCGAACTACTAGCTCAAGGATAAAAAATGAAAAAGTATTGTTTAGCAGCAGCCCTTTCAATGGCATGTTTAGCACCAGCAGCGCAAGCTGACACTCTACTAGGTTTATACGTAGGTGTTGATGGATGGAAATCAGATAACGATGGCCAATTTTCTTACAAAAATAATGCATCTCAAGATTTTAATTTTGAAGATGAGACTTTTGTAAGTTATTACGCGGCGCTTGAGCACCCAGTGCCGTTAGTACCAAATATCAAATTAAGGTATACAGAGCTTGAGTTAAATGGTTCTGCGCTGCTTACAGATACATTTAGCTTTAATGGTTCTGATTATGTTGTTGGTTCTACTGTAAATACGGTAAGTGATTTAACGCATATTGATTATATTTTTTATTATGAAATTTTTGATAATGACTTAATTTCAATAGACCTAGGTTTAAATGCTAAACAGTTTGACGGTGATATTGTTGTAAGCGGCACTACCCAAAATGGTGGTACTAACTTTACCGAAACCAAAGACTTCTCTGGTTTTGTTCCTCTTGCATACGGCCGTGCCGAAGCTGGCTTACCATTTACTGGTTTAAGTGTATTTTTTGAAGGTAGCTTTTTGGCTATTGACGATAGTAAAGTACAAGATTACCAAGTAGGCGTAGCGTGGGAACTTATTGATAACCTAGCAGTAGATGTTGCTGTTAAAGCCGGTTACCGCTCTATGGTATTAGAACTTGATGATGTAGATGATATTACTACTGATATTGATGCATCTGGCCCATTTGCGGGTATTCAGGTTCATTTTTAATTAGTATTTTCTAATTAAATGAAGCGTGGCATATTATTTTATTGCGTGCCACGCTAAATCAAACTCTCCCTCTAGCGCATTATTAATCAACTGCTTATAGACCTTATTGACAGGGAAATTAATGAGTTTAGATAGCTCATCACCTGTTTGAGTAAATTTGTAATAGCTTAATACCAAATCACTACTCTTTGCTTTTAACGTTACTTTTTGCGATAAAAATGAAAGGGTAAGTTCTTGCCCCGCTTTAAGCACTGCAGATTCAATTTCTTTTCTATACAGTAAATTAAGATCCATGAGCGTTAAAATATCAGGAAAGCTAATACCCGTTTTTCCTAAATTTAAAGATACTTTATTGCCTTTTCGTAGCAAATCAAACAACGATGGTTTTTTGTAAAAGCCGAGTAATATAAAGTGGCTGTCGTCTTTTTCGTTATAGCCTGAGAGCGACACACATTTTTGCAAAGAGTCTGCTTCTCGCTGTGTCATATGCTTTAAAGTTTGTAGGCTTTTAATTGAAAACGTACCAGGATTGAGTGTTTCTCCTGTTAAAATTTTTGCCCATAAAATTTGCATTGATTCATTAGAAGTATCTTCACACAGAGCTATAAAATGCTCTACCCAATCAACATCGGGCTGTTTACTACTTGCTACATCAGGGCAAAATCCCATAGCCACTGCTAAAATTGATTCTATATTTTGTTGTTGTTTAATGAGTAATAAATCTTGGCGCTTTTGAGCGCGAGCTAAAACAGAGTTTTCACTGTTGATATGATAAAGCGGCTTAATTTTGCCCTTAATATCGTAACTTTGCTCGTTAGTAGGTAGTACACCGTTACTACCTACTTTTGTTATAGGGTAACCAAGCAAGGACTCGATGATGTTGGCAAGATTAATTCTCGCCTGTGCTGTTTTGACTGTCATGACTGTGCATTATCCTTTGTGGATCACTAAGCTGTGCAACAGTTTGAAGGTTATTTAAACCCAGTGAAACTGTATTACTGAGTACGTACTCGCTCAAAATTGCAGTGTAACCAGATATTAAAGGAGCAGTTGTTTGACCTTTAATATTACATATTAACGTAACTATACCGTTTTGCTCGCTAAGGTTAAAAGTGCCTCTAATAATATGTTCAGCATTTAAAAGTATGTTGAAGCTGACTTTATTTTGGCTTACCGAAGTTATGATCATTTCACCATACCCCCATTTTCCTTTCCAAGACTGATGAGCCCCTAGGCCAGAACTGGGTTCGCCCAAAGTAAAACGTATGCTGGGGTCTACTTTTTCCCATGGAGACCATTTTTGCCATTGGCTAAAGTCGGTGATAAGCGGCTTTATTACTTTAAGATTGGCATTAATTTCGATTGTTTTATTTACACTATAACTTTGAGGCAGTATTAGCCCTACCAGTGCCAATACTAATAGTAATAACAGTACGCATTTGATTAATATTTTTAATGGTTTAATAAGCACACCTTTTATTAGTTTTTCAAGTTGAAATACAACAACTTTTTATTAATCGACTATAGTATGAATTAGATTATAAACCAAAAATAATTTATTGATTGCTACTTAGGAGAGCGAATGTCGTCAGATCAAAACGATTTTTTATTTTTTGAACAAGATTTTGAAGACGATGCTGTTGTTGAGCAGACTAAGTTTTGGGATATTTTAATTGTTGATGACGAACCTGAGATTCATTCTGTAACAAAATTAGCTTTGTCTGGCGTTGAGTTTTTAGGGGCTGGCTTGCGATTTCACGATGCTTATTCGGGTGCAGAAGCAATAGAAGTGCTAGCTAAAAATAAAAATATTTCGGTTATTTTTTTAGACGTTGTTATGGAAACTGACGATGCCGGTTTGCAGGTTGTAAAAAGGGTGCGTGACGAATTAAATAATCAGCATGTAAGAATTATTTTAAGAACAGGGCAAGCAGGTATTACACCAGAAGAAAAAGTAATACGAGAATACGACATAAATGACTATAAAACGAAAACAGAGCTGACTCGTTCTAAGTTAGTAACTTCGCTTATAACCGCTATTCGCTCATACGAGCAGGTATGTCAGCTTGAATATCAAAGTGATGCAATGAACACGATTGTTTCAGCATCAAAGTCTATTTTAGGACTTACTGATGTTAAGCAATTATGCAAAGAAATCATCAAGCACATGAGTATTATTTTAAAATGTTCACCTAGAGGGCTTGTTTGCAGTAAGTTAGATGGCGATGATTTTATTCAGGTCTTAGGTGGTTGCGGGCATTACGAAAGCTATTTTGGTAAAAAATTAATTAATGTTGATAGCAAAGTATTTGAACAAGTTGAGTCGTGTTTTGGTTTGTCAAAGCACCAACACATAGACTCAAGTTCAACATTTATATTAAAAAGTAAGCATCGAAAAGCGGCTTTATATATAGAGTGCGACCACATTCCCTTACAAGCACAGCTACAATTTGCTGAAATTTTCTTAACTAATGTAAGTGTAGCACTTGATAACATAAGGTTATTTGTAAAGTTAAGAGATGCTGCTTATAAAGATGTGCTTACTGGTATTTCAAATCGTACTAACTTTATTGAGCGTGTGGTGAGTTATCAAAAGCCACACGTGAACGATCATGTATTTGTATTACTTGATGTAGTTAATTTTGCAGATATTAATAACGGCTTAGGGCAAGAGGTCGGCAATAAAGTATTAATTGGCATTGTGCAAAGGTTAAGAGAAAATTACCCAACAGCTAAATTACTATCACGTATTGGCGCTGATGTTTTTGGTTTTATTATTCGCCAAGACGAATTTGACTTAAAAAAGTTGAATGAGCAATTAGGTATTTCATTTTACGCAGAAGAACATTTACTCCCTATCGATTTTAGAGTGGGCTTATGCCAACAACAAGACTTTCAAAGTAGCGGTATTGATACACTGAAAGTTGCTTATATTGCACTTGACCAAGCTAAAAAAGCAAAGCATAAAGAAGGCGTTTATTACAATATTGATATGCAAGATAAGATGGCTTGGCGGATAGGGATTATTAGGCAGTTACGTCATGACTTTGCTCGAAATAAATTAGAGGTATGGTACCAACCTCAACTTGCACTAGATGACTTATCGCTAATTGGATGTGAGGCATTATTACGCTGGCCGGCAGGTGATGGCGTGTATATATCACCGGCTGTATTTGTGCCACTTGCAGAGGATGCGGGCTTAATTGTTGATATAGGGCAGTGGGTATTAGAACAAGCTTGCCAACAGCAAAAGCGCCTAGAAAATATGGGCACAGAAATTTGTATTGCTGTTAATGTGTCTGTTCCACAGTTTAAAGTAAAAGGTTATGCGAAAACTGTTAAAAATACATTGTTAAAATATGGTGTTAAGCCAAAAAACATAGAACTAGAAATCACCGAGAGCGTAGTAATGGATGAGCTGGAAACGGTTATTAGTACGCTAAGCGAGCTAAAAGAACTCGGAATGGAAGTTGCTATTGATGACTTTGGTACTGGTTTTTCGTCGCTGAGTTACATTCAAAGTTTACCTTTGGATCGGTTGAAAATAGATCGTGCATTTATTAAAGATTTACCAAATGATGACACTGGCGCTATTGCTGCCTTAGTTATATCTCTTGGTGCTAAGTTGGGCTTAAAAACGATTGCTGAAGGGGTCGAAACACAAGAGCAAGCCCAGTTCTTAAAAAATTTAGGATGCGATGAAGTACAAGGTTTTATGTATGCTAAACCCATGCCTGAAAATGAATTAATAGAATTTATAAATAAACGCTAAAAAGATTAACTTATTATTATTTAAGTTAGGGCGTGTTGAACTTTTGTGATTAATTTTGCAGCAGATTGTTTGGTATTTAGGCAAGGCAGAGCCTATGTAGTGTGGTTGTTCCCCATAAATAGGCGATAACGCAGCATAAATGCCAAACATGCGCTGCCCTTTGGGTTCTTTCTAGGGACGATTAACTCTTTGTTGCTCGGTTTTTACTTAGCCCGCTAGGTTACAAACCTCGCGCCGCGATTAAATCGCCCCTAGATTGAACAAATTTCAATCCACAAAGATCAACACGCCCTAATGAACGATTTAGAATTTAAGGCGCGATATGCTTTGACTACTTTGTATATATAAACAATTTAGTAGGGTATAATTCGCGCCTTTTGTTATTCTACGGCCACAATTATGAGCACACTCAAAGCTAAGCGCGCCTTATTTTCATACCCTAAATACTGGGCTGAATGTTATGGCACCGCGCCATTTTTACCAACTACACGTGAAGAAATGGATGCACTTGGCTGGGATAGCTGCGACATAATAATAATTAGTGGCGACGCGTACGTTGATCATCCTAGTTTTGGTATGGCGGTAATTGGCCGTGTACTTGAAGCGCAAGGCTTTAGAGTGGGGATTATTGCCCAGCCAGCATGGGACTCTAAAGATGCATTTATGGAACTAGGCAGACCGAATTTATTTTTTGGTGTAACAGCTGGCAACATGGATTCGATGATTAACCGCTATACAGCTGAAAAGCGTATGCGCCACGATGATGCTTACACGCCAGATAACGTAGGTGGTAAACGTCCAGATCGCGCCGTAATGATTTACTCGCAAAAATGCCGTGAAGCATACAAAGGTATCCCAATTGTTATTGGCGGTATTGAAGCGAGTCTTCGTCGTATAGCTCATTACGACTATTGGCAAGAAAAAGTACGTCGTAGTATTTTGTTTGATGCAAAAGCTGATATTTTAATTTACGGTAACGCAGAGCGTCCGTTAGTTGAAGTTGCACACCGTATTGCCGCAGGCGAAACAATGGATACTATTCAAGATATTCGCGGCACGGCTGTTATCAGAAAAGAACCTTTACCAGGTTGGCGTGGAAGTGACTCCACCGCTATAGATAAAATTGGTAAAATTGATCCAATTCCAAATCCATACGGTGCTGATGATGTTGGCTGTAGTAAATCTGAATTTAAACAAGCGGGTATAGACTTAAAGGCAGAAGCTGCAAAACCAATTATGGTTCAGCCTGCGCGACCTAAACCGTGGGAAAAAACCTATGTTAAGTTACCTGCTTATGAGCAAGTAAGTGTTAACAAACCTTTATACGCCCACGCTTCGCGTATTCTACATCAAGAAACAAATCCTGGTTGTGCAAGAGCACTGTTTCAGCGACACGGCGATCGTTCTATTTGGGTAAACCCGCCAGCATACCCATTAGAAACACATGAGATGGATGCTGTGTTTGGTTTACCGTATCAGCGTATTCCTCATCCAAGTTACGGCGACTCTAAAATTCCTGCTTACGACATGATAAAAACGTCAGTTAATATTATGCGCGGTTGCTTTGGTGGGTGTTCGTTTTGCTCAATTACGGAGCATGAAGGGCGTATTATTCAAAGCCGTTCGCAAGAATCAATTATTGAAGAAATTGAACAGATTAGAGATAAAGTACCCGGTTTTACTGGTGTTATTTCTGATTTAGGTGGTCCAACTGCAAATATGTATAAACTGCGTTGTACGAGCAAAAAGGCAGAAAGCACCTGTAGACGTTTATCATGTGTGTATCCTGAAATTTGTAAGCATATGGATACAGATCATACGCCAACAATAGACTTATATAAAAAAGCACGTGAAGTTAAGGGTATCAAAAAGGTATTGATTGCTTCTGGAGTTCGTTACGACTTAGCTGTACGCGACCCGCGTTACGTTAAAGAATTAGTAACGCATCATGTAGGTGGCTACTTAAAAATAGCCCCAGAGCATACAGAGGATGGTCCATTATCAAAAATGATGAAACCAGGTATGGGGGCGTACGATCAATTTAAAGAATTATTTGATAAGTACTCTAAAGAAGCCGGTAAAAAGCAGTATTTAATTCCTTACTTTATATCTGCTCACCCAGGGACAAAAGATGAAGACATGGTAAACATGGCTTTATGGCTTAAATCAAACGACTTTAAGCTTGATCAGGTACAAAATTTTTACCCATCACCGATGGCTAATGCGACGACTATTTACCACACAGAAATGAACTCTTTACGTAATATAAAAAACAATACAGAAGTTGTTCCAGTACCTAAAGGTGCTCGCCAACGTAGATTACATAAAGCTATTTTACGTTACCATGATGCAGCAGGTTGGCCGATGATACGTGAAGCACTGCGTAAAATGGGTAAAGCTAATTTAATTGGTAAAGGGCCTAACTGTTTAGTGCCTGAAGAAGGGCGTGATGAAAAAGCAGGTAAAGGTGGCAGTAAAGGCGGACGTCCTGCACTAACGCGACATACCGGTTTTAGCCAATTTAAAAAGGCAAACACTAAACCAAAAGTAGGCGGTAATCGTCAAAGTACACGTTAGTGATTCAATCTATTAATAACTAGGGCGTGTTGATCTTTGGTGGGTGAATTTGCAGCAGTATGTTTGGTTTTTAGGCAAGGCGGAGCCTATGTAGTG
>NZ_JADYXO010000039.1:0-14273 GCF_015864295.1 Pseudoalteromonas sp. NZS127_1
GCCGGTTTAGCGCCAAATGAATCTGAGGTTAGATATCAAGATTCTAAAACTGTGGCCAAATTTTATTGACCACTACATTAATCAATATTGCACAGGATAAAGCACTTCGAATTTATGGTGCAATCGATTGTTGTTTATACTATACAAGTGGAAAAAAGACTAAGCCCGCACATTTAATTGAGTTTAAACGAGGTAAAGGTCAAAAGCCATTTACACAAGATATCAAACGATTAGCTGCATTGATAAACTCTGCGGCCGAAATTAATAATAGAACGTCAAAATCTCGCTTCGAAACAGCATATTTTATAACTACAACTCAATATCTTGAAAGTCATACTAATGAATATGTCCGCAACCACATGTATGAGAAACTAAAAAGAGTTGATGATCAAATTCAGGAAGAATATAAAGAGATATCATTGGAATATGATGTATTCCAGCTTGGAAAAAGTTTACATAATGATGAGCTCAATAATACGAGAAATGCATGGGCTGTTATAGTGGAGATAAGCACTCACCAATAACACTTACCAGTGGCTCACTTAAGCGTCCAGAGTTACAGTGAGCTACTATTAATTATTTACGATATACATCGAGAAGTAAACTAATTCTGCATATTACCCAATCACGCAATAAAATCGCACAGCCTTTAAACGTGCCAACAAATACTCGCAGCATTTGGGGCGCACTCGTTTGATAAAAATCGACCGCCCAGAACACGGCCGTGGCCTTAGTTATATTCAGCACCAAAAAACAGGCAAAACCATCCTGTTATTTGTACGCGAACAAGGTAAAGACGAAAACGGCAGAACCATGGGGTTTGTAAACTACGGCGAGGTTAAATACCAAAGCCACAACGGCAGTCAGCCAATGAATATAACGTGGAAATTAAACAGCCCCATGCCAAGTGAAATGTGGCATGGGGCTGGGAAATTGGCAGTTGGGTGATAACCAATTACCCAGTTGAGAAAAGTTAGCTTATAGTTTTCTCATTTTGTGAAGTGCTTTTAATCAATTCTTTTATTTTAGAGTTATCTAAGTTCATTTGCTGTTGCACATAATCATATTTAATTTTAGCTATTGAGCATAGCTTTCTAACTATTTCATCTTTAACATCAAACATATAAAGATAGTTAAGGATTAAGCCTTGAATGATAGTTGTAGAGAGGCCGTTAGAACTCATTTTACCAATTATTCTTTTTACTGAATCAGGGCTCGTTTTATTACCTAGATCAAGCTTCGTTGCAAGTAACAGCATGTAATAAGCATTTGTGGATTCTTTGCTAGCTATTTTTTCTATAATGGGTAATAAATTTTCATTACCTATAGCCGTTGATATTTTATTAATAAAAGATGTAGAGATTAGCCAAAGCAAATCAAACAAAGCTTTACGCGCATATTTATTTATTTCTTTAGAATTAATTTCTTCTTTATCCCCTATTTTACTTTTAATATTTTTTTCTATAATGGAAATCATTTCATCTGGTTGTTTATTTATCTCTTCAAATATATAACCCATAGCTCTCAATGGAGCAGCGATAGCAGCTTCTATAAGCTCTGTTTTTTTATCCACTTTCAAAGAACCATAATAAGTTCTAGCCAATTGACCAAGTAAGTCTAGAGATTTGAAAGTGACATTCATATTCTTAATTAAGGTGGATATTTCAGGATCTTTTTCTGGATTATTTCCCTCTGAATCTTTGTCTTGTATGCTGTCTTTATCCTCAGCATCGTCTTGAGCCTCGGCCTTTTTCAACCTATAGGATTGTGAGTCTGACTTATCTAATTCATAAATCATAGGAGGCAAACTTTCCACCAATTGATCTAAAAACATTACATCCAAATCTAATGAAACTTTTTCAATGCTATTAAAGTGCCGCTGCGCATGTTTTATTATTTTATCTAATACCGTTTTATCTTTGCTGTGATGAGTTAAAAACATCAAGATATTCATATTTTTATTTACATGTAAACCTTCTATTAAATTATCAATCAACTTAGTAGTAATTGGATCATCTAAAGTTTCAGCGAAATACTTTGCAATAAAAAAATAATATACGTAAGGATATTTAAAACTATAGGTATCTTGTTCTGCTGACCTATGCAATATTTTCGATCGCACCAGCTGCTCTAGCCTTTTCCCAGCATCAATTTTCAGCCCATATTCGGCACAAAATTTTGTGTTGAAATCCCATAAACTATCATAATCTTCACTATTACTCTGTCTATTATAAAAGTAAAAAGATAATTCTTTTGCATAGCTAAATATTTCTTCTAACTGCTCCTTCTTTATCCCTGATGCACCCATACTACTAGTTATAAGATATTGATAATAATAACCATGTGAGCTTGTATTAATGTCGGTGGCATCCCCAGAATCTAAAGACTGCAACATAGTTAACAAAAATAAAGGTGAAGAGGGAATAAAGTTTTTACCAATTAGCCTATTTATAGTTTTATTGGATATATCATTTTGGGTTATTAGCTGGCCTCGATCAATCTGACATCCTGTCTTGAGTTCATTCCATTTGTTAATAAGTTCGTATCGTAGTTTATAACCTAACCTCAAAATATCTGCTTTTTTGAAGTTTATTAAATATTTTTCTTTTGATATTGTTAAGTCCGCTATATCAAAAGATTCAGAGACACTTAAAACAATCCTATCAAAAATTTCAAATAATTCTGAAAATATTAAGCAACGCTCATTAAACGAGCCTTTTATAAAATCAAAATTATCTATTAATAATATTTTTTCTTTTTTATCGGCGACAAGCTTTTCAAAGTTAAGATCTATATATTGTTCTGTTATATATTTATTTAAATTATCGACTTTTAGCTTCTTGGCTTTCTTTATTAACATACCATCTAATAATATTGGCAGCTTTTCATCCAATAAAAAATCAACAAAAAACTTTTTAATTAAGGTAGATTTACCAATACTTTCTTCACCTATTAGTATTAAATGACTAAAGCTTCTATCTAAGGAAATATCTTTTGAAGAAAGGTTTTTTAATTCGCTATCAATACTGCCTAACAGTTTGATATTTGGATATACGAAAACATCATCCAAATCTAAACTTTCCTTTTCTGCATGAGAAAAACCAGTACCAAGATCTAAAATTTTACTAAAGAAATCGGGTTTCAGTTCATAACCGTTGATATTTGTAGACAGACTTTTTGGTAGCTCTATCTCAGAACGAATTAATTCTTGAGACTTCTTAAAGCAGTCTCCACTCCATAAGAATTGTTCAATTACAGAATCTTCTTTTACATTCAATACTAAAAAACCATTTTCCTCTCTCCCAGGATCGTCAAACGATATGGATTCAATAAAGAGGCAATTATTTTCATCCTTTCTAAAATGAAATCCATCTGAAATATGTTCATGCCCCGTTATAACTATATCAAAGTCATTCCTGATTTTATTTCTAATAGCTTTTTGGTTATTTGCTTCAAACCAAGGAAGTGGATGATGAAAAAAGATAATATTTAAGCTGTTTATATCTGGGCTTAATATTCTATTTTCAGGAAAAATAAGACTACCCGAGACTTCTTTTATCTCTGAACACCAAGCTGTATTTAAAGCCTGAAAACTTAGCCGTTGTTTTTCGAAAAATTGATATTTTACCGCAAGTGGAGACTTTTCTACAGCAGAAGCATATGTGTGCGAATCCCTAAACGCAAAGAAATCTTCTTGTCCTGTCGTTATAGCCGAAATAATATCATCCTTGATATTTACATAATCATTTTTTATATTCGTCAATAAAATATCACGCACAGCAGAATTTATTGAAAAGTTATGGTCATGATTTCCGGGACACATAAGTATTTCAACTTTCTTTGATAATTTATTAAAAATATCTTCAATCTTCAAATACTCATTTTTATTTCCAGAAAAGGCAATGTCGCCAACGAATAAAGCTATATCTCCTTCTTTTGAATAAGCATTTATATACTCAACCAGCTTATTTAACTTATGAATAATTTCATTATTATTTTCTTTGACATGGATATCTGAAACTATAAAAATTTTTGTACTATGAGACATATAAAATCCGAATTTAGTTTATTAAAAACTACCATTAGTTAGGTAAGCTTTAAAGTATTACAATTGATATTAACGAAGGTAACTCGTCTTCCCGTGATCACACCTGAAACTTATTTAATGATAAGTAATTTACAGCATGGATGCTGTACAAAGCGTAGCTTGGCCATGGATGGCCTATCTACGCTGGTTACGTTCACATCCTTAACGTAAGTTGAAGATAAAGTGTGATCCTCGGGTGCGCTGTGGGATTCCAAAGGGCGGTCGGCGGCAGCCGCCCTTTGGTTGCCATCGCCAACGCGATATAACCTCGAATAGAGGTTTTTTAAACCTTTAAACCCACATCAAAACACCAATTTATGAGCGCGACATAAAATCGCACCTGCACATTAATTACACCGAAGTTTAAAAGCTTCGCTTTTCGCGCGAGCAAGCTCAGCGCCTACAAGTTAAAGCCCAAGATACACTCCCGCCTACATCACGAACTACAAATTCTGCCTTACACGTCATACCTTGGCTTTTCTTCCGCTACTAAATCCAGCCCAGCACTTGGTTGCTGATATTTAAAACTAGCCGCTTCTTCAAAATAACCTTTCTTTATCCATAACTTTGCACTGTTAGCCTGCGCAACCTGATATGCCCAATTACTTACTGCCAGTGACTTATCTGAATCACAATAAAAGTAAGGTTGGAGTTTATTGACGATTACGGCTTTATGCGTATCGAGGTTTTGTTGTAGCCAGCGGTCGCGGTGAGCGAATGCTGCAAGGTGGTCTCGCTTATTGTTATTACAATCAGCATGCGCAGCAACAAAGTTATGTGCTAAGTCGTTTGGATAACGCTTAAACGGGATAAAATGATCGACCTCTGGTGTTTTTTTAGTTTCTTTTTCGTTTTTTAGGTTCATTGGCTTTTGGCAATAAAAGCAAAGCCCTTTTTGAATATCAATAAGCAGCGGCGCAACTACTTTTAAAGCAGTTCTGTTAGTACCAAACAAAAATTCTTGTAGCTGGCTTTGCGATCCCAATAACGTTTGATTCGCTTTTATTGTTTGTACTTTTTCTACCCATTCAGTAACACTAAGATGCACAACCAAATCGTAAAAACGCCTAAAGCACTGAGCAATACCTACATTTAAAACAATTCGCTTTGGCTCTCTGCCTTTACCTAAAAGTGTATGAGGATATAAAAAGCACTCTTCTTTTCCCGAAAGTAACTGCAAGCGCCAAAGAGGCCCATCAATAAATGTACGACGTAATGAGCTTATTACTTTGCTGTATTGCTGATGATTTTTGAATGCGTTATAACTTTTAATACCTGCATTTTGCAGCTTAAATATCTCGGTAATGAACTTTGCTTGGCCTAAGCTATTTTGCTTAAGTAACATTTCTTCGGCATTGGTTATTATATCTGTTGTGCCCAATGCATAGGGCACCGAATGATTCCAATACAGTTGAATAAACTTATCAACCAGGGTGTCGACTTTAATTTCCATTGGAGCTTCGGGATTACTATTTTTATGCTCTACACACACATCAGCAATTGCGTGTAACAATGCATATTTATAAGTAGCTGTGAATTCACCTTCAACTAACATCCGCTGAATATACGCTATAAAGTCGAGCTGTAGCTGCATTGCTCCAATCATAAAACGTGCACTACTTTTATAAGCGCATTTAGCCACACTTCACTTTCGCGCTCTGGCCGCTGATCAACACTTTGCCATTGTTTAATGGCTCTTAGCTGCGTATGGCTTAGTAAATGTGTTAAAGCAGTTTCATTTAAATCGGTAAATTCACGGCCATTATGCACACGCTCTGTATCGCCATATTTAAACGATACATACAAAACACCATTCGGTTTAAGCGCATTTTGTAAATTTAAAAACACCTGCGGTAACTCAGCCTTTGGAACGTGTAATAAACTAGCGCAGCACCAAATGCCGTCGTATTGGTTTACACAATTTAGATCTTGGAATGTTTTAACCGCTACAGGTTGTTGTAAGTAACTGCTTGCCAACTCTGCCAACTCTGGGCTTGCATCAAACGCACTTATAGTAAAACCCTGCGCTTTGAAAAATGCGGCATCGCGTGCACTGCCACAACCGGCATCTAAAATACTCCCGTGCTGTGCCACGTGCGGTAAAAACTCAGCATAAAGCGCCGACATATCAACATTAAGTGTTGAGTCGCTAAAAGCTTTGGCATTTTGGTTGTAATAAGTAAGTGTGGTGTTTGACACGAGACTCACCGCTCCTTGGCTAATCGTTTAACAGCTAAGATACTGTTAATACTGCATTCATTATTTGTTTAATCTACAGGAACAAGCGCATTAAATATAGGCTTAATAAGTAGAAATTTTTAAATTAATACGCTGTTATTATTAAGTGCTTATGTTGAGCACTGAGCGCGACATAAATCACGCTAAACGTTTTTTGTTATTTTTTTCTTAGCCAAAAAAGACTGGCTGGAACCGAAATCCACGCTTGTTTACCTAACGAATCAAGATAAACACCTACCTCTTCTTTACTGCCTGGGCTGTAATATGGCGGCTGTTCTTTTAGTTTTTCTTGCCCTGTGAGTATTTTGGCAAAGTGTTTACTTTGCTGCTGGAGCATTTTTTTGTAATCATTAGCTGGTTTTGAATCGCCATGTTTTACAAAAGCACTTAGCGCACGGCTTGCTGTTGCGTGTAGCTCTTCACTGTCGGACTTAACCAATAGAGCGTCTAACTTGTCCCATTCTTTATTAATTATTAGGCAATTCATTAATAAAAAGCGATTACCTTGATTGTCGTTTGGGTTTAGCGTTAATAACTCTTCGAGCTCTGACTGTGCTTTTTGGGTATAACCATGCAGTGCGTGTATTTTTGCTCGATGCGCGCGAAGCATCATATAGGGGCGGGTTTCGTGCAAGCCCCAAAAGTGCCCTGTGTTATCTTTTATATATTGCTTTGTTATGTGCCCTTCCATCATTTCTAAAAGCATCTGCATTGGCTCAAGTGCTTTTAGCTCTGTATTGGCAAGTACCAGTTCAAGTAATTCATCAAGCTCATCTAATTCATTTGGTTCTTCGTCTAAAAAGCTGTTGTTAAATTGTGCCTCATCTTCATCACTTAAAGTTAGGTCGTTACTAAATCGAAGTTCAAAAATAGCGTCGGCCATAAAATACACATAATTACGTTTATATTCTTGGGCGTTGTATTGGGCAAATTCACCAAATACTTTTGCCGCTGCTTTTTCGCTAGTAAAAGCTTTTAAAACGCCACTTAGGCTATCAACAGTCTGTTTTTGTAGTGCATTAAGTGCACGTTTATTTATGTGTTTAAGCGCCTGTAAAACCCCTTTACAGTAACTTGGTAGGGGCATATTCGGCTTTAGCGAATCCCGGTAGTCTTGCTTGGATAGGCTGCATTTTGCTGGCATTTTTAATTCGTTTTGAATTACTTTATCCATGCTTTGGTTATACAACGCCATTAAGCTTTCGAGGTATTTTAGCTCGCTCTCTTTTTGAAGGTTAATATCTCCAAATAAATCAGGTTGCCACTCGCTCGGGGGAAGCATTTGGGGTAATACACCTAACCCCATTAAATAACCTTGTATAAAATAGTAGTTTGGTTGTTTAGTGCTTAATTTACTGAGTTTTATAACATTGTTACGAATTTTAGTTGGCGACATAACGTGCCCTGCTATGTATAAATTTATTATTAGTGTACCCATAGATAAGGTTACCAACAACGCTAGTTTGGTTGTTTTATCCTAAAATGAATTTTTAACGAAATATTTACAAATTTAAACAAACCCGCGCCGCTAAAATACAAAAGCTGGTTTATACTGTTGTAATAATGAGCAAAAATAATAACTATGAGGCGTAATGAATAAATTAATTACCGTATTTTTATGTTTGCTGTTTACGGCTCCATTTAATGTATTTGCTTGTGAAAGAACCTTTAGCGTGGCATCGCACGATGCTTTTTGGCCGCCTTATGTAATGGGCATTAACGGTAAGCTGCAAGGCTCGGAGGTTGATGCACTTAACATTATATTTGCTGACTCCCCTTTTTGTTTTGAAGTTAAGTTGCTACCAAATTCTAAGCGGGCTTTTATTGAGCTTAAATACGGCCGTATTGATTTAGGGTGGGCTGCAAGTTATACAGACGAGCGCGCTAAATACGTGCACTTTAGTGATAACTACCGAACTGAGGTTATGCGTTTATACGAAAACAAAAATAATCAGCATAGTGTTAAAAACCTCGAAGACATTTTTAAACAAGGCTTTATTGTTGGCGCTAACTTTGGAAGCTATTACGGTGAGGAGTTTGAGCAATATAAAACAACGCATAAAAAACAAATTGAATACACGAGTGAAACCAGCAAACGCTTTGAAATGCTTAATAAACAACGTATTGATTTTGCTATTGAAGACGAATTGGTGGGGGCTTATTTTGGCCAAAAGGGCTCAAATATAAAATTAGTAACCAACATTGAGTATGTAAATAAAGACGATATTTATTTAATGTTTAGCAAAAAAACGGTGTCGGTTACTGAGCTTGCAGTAATTAATGAGCATATAAACAAAAACAAAACAGCACTTAAAGCGCTGTTTAAATACTAGGAGTGTAATGAAAACTTTATTTTTAACATTTACTACACTGCTATTTACTCACGTTAATGCCCTTGCGTGTTCAAAAACATTGGTAATGGGCACTAACGAAACTAATTGGCCGCCTTACCTTGTTAAGCAAGGTGATACATTTTTAGGCACAGAAGTGGATGCTGTAAACGCTATTTTTAAAGATTCAAAATTTTGTATTAAATGGACTTATTTCCCGAGTTTTTCGCGTGTTCAAGCTGAGCTTAAAAATGGCCGAGTAGATATAACCTACGCGGCAAGTTACACAAAAAAACGTGCTCAATATGCGCACTTTAGTTTGCCATACCGCGAAGAAGTTATGCACCTTTATAAGCATAAAGACTCAGCTGATGTAACCAGCTTGGCTGATCTTTTTAGTCAAGATTTTACAGCAGGTATTAACCGAGGAAGCTTTTTTGGTAACGAGCTTGAACAACTAAAAACTAAGTATTCAACACAGGTAGTGCTTACTGCTCAAGCAAATAATCGATTTAGCATGCTAGATAAAAAACGAATCGACTATGTTATTGAAGACTCTGTGGTTGCGCAGTACTTTGTAAAAAAACACCCCTCAATTACGCAGGTAAAGTCTATTACACCGATTAACGTTAACAATGTGCATTTTATGCTAAGCAAGGAGTCGCTAACACTTGATGACGTGGCGACCATTAATCAATTAATTACTAAAAATGCGGCTGCTATAAAGTTAATTTATCAACCTGTGCATTAAAGCATGGGCAATAACTTAGCTCTTTGGCTGCAACACTTCTTTAATATTGCCTGGCGTTAGTGCTTATTTACATTCCCCACTGTAAGTAAGCACCACCGCTCACGCTAAAAATAGTGGCTTAAAATTGAGAATTGTCGTTATTTTCGCTTGGTTATAAATTAGCTGCCTTTTATCTTTCATTCGTTGTGGCTGATCTGTATAATTCGCCAGCTAATTTACCCTATTGTCTGGTTCTTGTTTGTGGCGTTTTGCTGCAGCGTACTCCTGTCAGTACTAATCTAGGATTACCCTTTTTGATCTCCACCGCAAATATTACGATGCAGTTTGGCGCAGAGCCGTTGTTTGAAAACATTTCAGCTAAATTTGGTAACGGTAACCGTTACGGTTTAATTGGCGCTAACGGCTGCGGCAAGTCGACTTTCATGAAAATTTTAAGCGGTGCGCTTGTTCCAAGTGCGGGTAATGTATCTATTACTCCAGGGTTGAAATTAGGTAACCTAAGCCAAGACCAGTTTGCTTTTGAAGAGTTTAGCGTAGTTGATGCCGTAATTATGGGCGACGTGGAGCTTTGGAAAGTAAAGCAAGAGCGCGAACGTATTTACTCGTTACCAGAAATGAGCGAAGACGACGGCATGAAAGTAGCCGATCTTGAAAGCGTATTTGCTGAAATGGACGGTTACACAGCAGAAAGCCGCGCAGAAGAAATTTTGCTTGAAGCGGGTATCGATAAAGAATTTCATTACGGATTAATGGCAAACGTAGCACCAGGTTGGAAACTACGCGTGCTTTTAGCACAGGCGTTGTTTGCAAACCCTGATATATTGCTGCTCGATGAGCCTACCAATAACTTGGATATTCATACAATTACGTGGCTTGCTAACGAGCTAAATAAACGTAGATGTACGATGATAATTATTTCGCATGACCGTCACTTTTTAAACTCGGTATGTACGCATATGGCCGACATTGATTACGGCGAGCTTCGTATTTACCCAGGTAACTATGAGAAATTTTTAGAAGCGGCTGGTCTGCAACGCGAACAGCTTTTAGCTGAAAATGCTAAAAAGAGCGCTGAGATTGACGAACTACAAGACTTTGTTAACCGTTTTGGTGCTAACGCTTCAAAAGCTAAGCAAGCGAGTTCGCGTGCTAAAAAAATGGATAAAATTAAGCTTGATGAAGTTAAATCTTCGAGCCGTATGAGCCCATCACTTTCGTTTGACGAAGGTAAAAAAATGTATCGCCAAGCGCTTGAAGTTAACAAGATTGGTCATGGTTTTGATGGCGAAATGTTGTTCTCTGGCGGCGATTTATTACTTGAAGCTGGTGCTAAACTTGCTGTTATTGGCGAAAATGGTGTGGGTAAAACTACATTTTTACGCTGTTTAGTAGACGAGCTTAAAAGTAATGAAGGCGAAATTAAATGGTCTGAAAATGCGACCTTTGGTTATTGCCCGCAAGACAGCACTAAAGATTTTGAAAACGATTTAACGTTGTTTGATTGGATGTCGCAATGGCGTACAGCTAAGCACAACGATTTAATGGTTCGTGGCATGTTAGGCCGTTTGTTGTTTACAGCAGACGATTCAAACAAAAAAGCGCGTAACTGTTCTGGTGGTGAAAAAAACCGCCTGTTATTTGGTAAGTTAATGATGCAAGACGTTAATGTTCTTGTAATGGACGAACCAACTAACCACATGGATATGGAAGCTATTGAAGCGCTTAACAATGCGCTTAAAGACTTTGAAGGTACGCTTATTTTTGTAAGCCATGACCGTGAGTTTGTATCGTCATTAGCTACGCGTATCATTGATATTAAAGATAAAAAAGTAATCGACTTCCAAGGTACCTTTGACGAATACCTAGCAAGTTGTGAAGAGAAAAAAGCGTAAACTTTTTCTTATTGCTTATAAAAACGGTGCTAAATTTAGCGCCGTTTTTTATGTGTGGAATTTGAGTTTAACTATAAAATTAATTAATAAAGGCTTAAATAAATAATTCACTAAGAGGTTAAGAGACGCTATGCTTTTAGAGTCAGTGATAAAATACTCGTTTCTGGCTTGGTTCTTCTCATTTACTCCTCTTTGGCTTCTCCTAGTGCAATAGTTTTTCAAGTAAATAATTCACTAATGGTGATATAAGACGCAGCGCTTTTAAAGTGAGTGATAAAATAAAAAAGCACTGTTTTTTTGACTTTATTTTTCTTAGTTACTGCTGCTTCGCTTTTCCTTATGCAATTAATAGCTCTTATCGCAGAGCTAATTATTCACATTATTTTATTGGTAAATTCTGCATACATCACTGCTTTAAATCTAGTCATATTCTCCTGTAAGTCTTTGTCACTTAATGCTAATGTTTATGGGGTGAGTTATTTAAAACTTTAATGGCTAAACCAAGAGGTAACTATGTCTAATTGGGTTGAAGCAACAGTAAAAAGCGTAACATGGTGGAGCGAAACGCTCTTTAGCTTAACCGTTAATGCTAATGTAGAGCCGTTTAAAGCAGGGCAATTTACAAAGCTTTCTATAATGGATGGCGACAAGCGTATTGCTCGGGCTTATTCATATGTGAATGCCCCTGAAAATCCCGATCTTGAATTTTACCTTATTAACGTTATTGACGGTTTGCTTTCTCCTCGTTTAGCTACATTACAACCTGGCGAAACCGTATTAATAGAACAACACGCAACCGGCTTTTTTACTCTTGATGAAATACCACAAAGCGATCAGCTTTGGATGTTAGGTACTGGCACTGCCATAGGCCCTTTTTTATCGATATTACAACAGCCCGATGTATGGAAAAAATACAAAAGCATAAACTTAGTGCATGGTGTACGTTTTAATAACGACTTAAGCTATCAGGCACTTATTAACGAGTTATTAAGAGTGTACCCAGAACAACTCAACTATATTCCTGTTGTAAGTAGAGAAGAGCCATTACAAGGCTTAAGTGGCCGGATTACTAACGCTATTGAGAGCAACGGCTTGTTTGAACATGTAAAATTAAATCCTGAGCCTAGTAACGCGCAATTTATGATTTGCGGAAATCCACAAATGGTAAAAGACACCACCGCGCTACTTCTCGATAAAAACTTTACGCGGAACCGCCGCAAAGCACCCGGTAACATTACTGTAGAGCAGTACTGGTAGGCTACAGTGGTGGTATTAACTATCCGATAACGTTAAAATTTGCTATGTTGCACCCTTATACCAATATTATCAAAAATATGATCATTCTATCGCATTAAATAACTCACTAACTGCGTTAAAAGTTATTCATATAGAACAACTATATGTCACAATTTTCGCCTTGTTATTGTGCTATTTTCTTGACGCTATAATAGATCACTTATTTAATGTAATTGGTATTACACGTGTTTAGTGTTCATTTTAGGAAAGTTATGAAACCGTTATCTATTATTTTTGCCTCGTTAATTACCACCGTTGCGCTTATTACTTACGCCGCAGAACAAAGCGAGCCTGAGCAAAAAGAGCAGCAAGTTGAAGCTCAAGCAAACGTTGAAAAACCAAAAGTTGAAGATGAGCAATCAGTAACTCAAGTCAAAGCTGACGACAAAGTAAATACGCTTGAATACAAAGCACCTGAGCTTAAAAAGCCAACAATTGATGCGACTAAACCAGACGATTCAAAGGTATTGGGTAACGAGCAGATTAAACCTACTGAAAAGCCGAAAAATAAAATAGAAAAAGCAGTGGCTGTAGCCGAAGCTGAAAAAGCAGTTACGCAAGCAAAAGAAGCGCTGACAGTTAAGCAACAAACTAAAGCTAAGCAATCGCGCGAATCACTTGCGGTAGTAGAGCAGTTAGTTAAAGCGTATAACGCGCGTAACATTGAAGAGTTTCTTCGTGTATATGCCGAAGACGTTGAGTTTTATATTTTCCCTAATGAGCTATTATTTAAAGGTAAAGAAAAACTAATAGAACGTTATGGGCTAATGTTTAAAAAGTTAAAGTGTATTCACTCATCACCAATTAAGCGCATAGTGCACGGCGATATAGTGATTGATCACGAACTATCAGAAACCTGCTCAACTGACGAAAAGGTAGTTGATAAACGCTCAGAACTTATTTCGAGTTACCAAATTAAAGATGGAAAAATAGTACGCGTACTGTTTTTTAGATAAAGGCTTTATATGCAAATAAATGACGACAAAAAAATTCGCTTAATGTATCGCATCGAGCCCGGTTGCCTTGGCCCTAAGGGTGCTGAGCATGTTGAAGATTTTTGTCGTTTTGCAAATAAACATATTAAGTCACCATTTTATGGCCAATTTGTATTTTTACCTCGTTACGATAAAGCCATAGACGAGCGACAATATAGCGTTAACAGCCGTAATTTATCACTTGCTCAGGCTCATGCGTACTTAAAGCATTTTGATATTGATATAGAAGAATTTGAAGAACAGCTCGACGAGCTCCTCACTAAAGCGATTGATTTATACTTTAAGCGATAGCGTTTAATTGCTGTTGCTTAGGTATTCTCCCCCTCCGCAATACGTTTTTATTTTAATTATTATTAAAAATATAAGTAATTTCTTTCACAAAGATAAGGTAATCAGTAATAGCTGAGAAAAACCAGATCGGCCAATATGTATCACTACTCTAAAAGCGCAGCGCCTCTTAAGCTCTTTGTAAATTAATTAGCCCTTTAAAAGCTTTTATTTGCACAATGAGAAGTAAAAGAGGAGTGAATGAGAAAGCCGAAAACAAAAACCAGTATTTTATGTTTTATCACTACTTTAAAAAGCGCAGCGCCTCTTAAGCTCTTTGCGGAGTTTTTCAAGTTAGTTGTCGCATCAAATTAAATTTTATGCCGCCCGCATTGCTTCTTTTTTCTCTGGATTTAA